>NZ_BCBG01000016.1:0-136088 GCF_001320485.1 Pseudomonas sp. NBRC 111130 | reverse complement strand
GGGCAGCTGAAAAAAACCCCGCCACTTGTGGCGGGTTTTTTTATGGGCCTTTGCCGCAGCCCTGTGGGAGCGGGCGCGCCCGCGAAGCAGGCACCGCGGTCTTTGGCACCGGCTTTGCCGGTGTTCGCGGGCACGCCCGCTCCCACAAGGACAGCGCAGGCTCCAAGCCCTGGTCAGCCGCAGTTGACGCGGGTCACCACACCCTGCTCGTCCACATTCAGGTTCAGGCGCTCGGAGCGGTATTCCAGGGTTACCACATCGTGCGGCTTGAGAATGCGCGCCATCTGCGACCCACTGGCCTTGCGCGCCTGCTCCAGCAGCTCGGCGCTGCCCGGCTTGCCAATGGCGAAGTCGGCACCGCTGGCCTCGCAGCGACCATCGTTGCCGGCCGCCGCCTCAGGCGCCTTGCTACCCCCCGAGTTGCCGCCAGTGCTGCAACCCGCCAGGACAGCAGCCACCGCCAGGGTTGCCAGGAAAGCACGGGAACGGAACATGAATCCTCCTAAATCGATATGGGAACTGCCTGATCCGACAGCTCCGCCAAGAGTTTGTTGCAAAACCGGGAAAGTCTGCCTGATCTGACCTGCAGTGGCCAAAGGCAATCGTGACCGAATTTTACCGCGCAACCGACGAGTCGCTTGGTTGGCGCCGCAAAGTCATGATTTACTTTAGGAAGTGAAGGCACAGTGCCTTCTGCGAATGCCAGGATCCGGTGTTCGTCCCTCCGCCCCGGGCCCCCAGCGAGAGCCTTTCATGAGCACCCACAGCATCGACGCCGATATCAAGGTCAAATGGGCCGAAGGCCAGAGCGCCTATAGCCCCAGCACGCCCGAAGAGTTGCTGTTGATCGCCATCGACCTGCTGGTGCGCGACCGCGGCGGCGAGGCGGCGCGCAGCTTCATCGACCAGGTGTTCGAGCGCTACGCGCCGCATGCGGCTATTGCAATCGAGCCAAGCGCGCGCTGAGCAGGTCGAAAAAGCCCTGGGCGTCAGCCTCGTTCACCCACATCACATTGGCCGGCTGCCTGAGCACGCCGTACCAGTCGGCGATGGTCTGGCCGAAGGTCGGGCCTTCGCGGCTGTCGACACTCAGGTGGATACGTCGGCCGCTGAACAGCTCGGGTTTCAGCAGGTAGGCGATGACGCTGGCGTCATGCACCGGGCCACCGGGCATGCCGTACAGGTCCATGTCGTGCTTGATGTAGGCCTGCAGAATGTCCACCACCTTTTTGCTGGCCTGGTTGTTTACTGCCGCCAACTGCTTGAGGCGGGCGTCGCTGGTCAGGACTTTGTGGGTCACGTCCAGCGGCAGGTAGGTCAGCTGCACGCCACTGGCCAGCACCACTTCGGCGGCATGGGGGTCGGCGTAGAGGTTGAACTCCGCCGCCGGGGTGATGTTGCCGCCGTTGAAGTGGGCGCCGCCCATGACCACCACTTCTTTGATGCCGTTGGCGATCTCGGGTCGCTGGATCAGCGCCAGGGCCAGGTTGGTCTGCGGGCCGAGCATGGCGAGGGTGATGCTGTGGGGCTTGGCGTTGCCCAAGGTGTCGACCAGGTATTGCACGGCATTGCCTTCGGCCAGGGGCTGTTTCGGCTCGTGCACCGGCACGCCGGTCAGGCCCTCTTCGCCGTGAACGTCGGCGGCATAGATGGGCGCACGCACCAGCGGCCGCCCTGCCCCGGCATAGACCGGGATGTCTTCGCGGCCGGCCCATTCGCGGGCCAGGCGGGCGTTGCGTGAGGTCTTTTCCAGGCGCACGTTGCCAGCGACGGTGGTGATGGCGCGGATGTTGAGTTCTTCGGGCGAGGCCATGGCCAGGAACAGCGCGACCACGTCATCGGCACCGGGGTCGGTGTCGATGATCAGGTCACGCGGGGCGGCCTGGAGGGTGGTGGTGGCGGCAGCGGCCATGAGGGTCAGTCCTTGTAGCAGAGGTTTGAGCATGGGGGCACTCCTGTTGCCATGAAATGGAACGCGATGCGCTTTTTTGTGGGAGCGGCCTTGCGTCGCGAAAGGGGTGCGCAGCACCCCCAGGATTTCAGCTTCGCCGCATGGATTGCCGGGGCCGCTTCGCGGCCCTTTCGCGACACAAGGCCGCTCCCACAATAAAAAGCGCACCGCGTTTCGCTTGTTAGAAGGTGACCCCGGAAATCAGGGCGATGTTGCTGTAGGGCTGGCATTCGCCGGTACGCACGATGGCCCGGGCGCTGCGCGACAGCAGCTTGAAGTCCTCATGGCTGTGCCATTCGCGCTTGCCCAGCTTGCCCTTCAGGCGCTCGACCTCGACCAGCGCCGGCGGCACCACCTTTTGCATCTCTTCGGCCAGCACATGCCGCTCCACCTGCAGCTCGCTCAACACGGCGCGCAGCACGCTGGCAAAATCCGGGATCCCCGGCGTCAACGCCAGGTCGATCAGCTCGACACCTGGCGGCACCGGCAAGCCGGCATCGCCGATCACCAGGATGTCGCCATGCCCCATCCCGGCGATGGTCCGCGACAGGGCGACGTTGAGCAGCGGGGTCTTTTTCATGGGGTCAGCTCCGCCAGGCAGGGAATCGACGGCTGGGCACCGGCACGGGTGACAGACAAGGCTGCAGCGCGCTGGCCGAACGCGATCGCCTCGCCCTCCCCCTTGCCCTGCACCAGTGCAGCGGCAAAACCACCAATAAAGGTGTCGCCCGCCGCCGTGGTATCCAGCGGCTGCACCTTGGGTGCCGGGAAATGCTGGCTGCCGTCCCGGCTGACAAACAAGGCCCCTTGCGCACCCAGGGTGATGATCACCTTGCCTGCGCCCAGCTGCAGCAGGCGCTCCCCTGCGCGGCGGGCACTGTCCAGGTCGTCGACCCGCTCGCCGGTCAAGGCTTCGGCCTCGCTTTCGTTGGGGGTGAGGTAGTCGATATGGGCAAACCAGTCCGCGGGCAGCGGGCCGGTGGCTGGCGCCGGGTTGAGGATCACTTGCTTGCCCAGCTCGCGGCCTCTGGCCAGGGTCCAGGCCACGGTCTCTACCGGCACTTCGAGCTGGCAGATGATCACCTCGGCGGCCTGCAGCAAGGCATCGAAACGCTGTACCGACTCCGGTGTCAGCAGCCCGTTGCCGCCCGGGACGATGACGATGCAATTCTGGCTGGCAGCATCCACGGTGATCAGCGCTACGCCACTGGATACGCCTGGGCAGACGCTGACCGCCTGGCAATCGATGCCTTCCACTTCCAGCGCCTGGCGCAACTGCTGGCCGTAGGCGTCATCGCCGACATTGCCTATCATCGCCACGCTGCCGCCCAAGCGCGCTACCGCCACTGCCTGGTTGGCGCCCTTGCCACCGGGCACGGTAAAAAAATGTTCGCCGGCCAGTGTTTCGCCAGCGCGTGGCAGCCGCTGGGCGCGGACCACCAGGTCCATGTTGAGGCTGCCGACCACCACTACCTTGGCATGCATGGCAATTCCTTAGCGGTAATCATTGAACAGGTCCGGGCGCGGCCCGGTGGATTCGCGCAGCACGATGCGCGGCGAGACAATGCGCTGCTCGGCCCCATCGCGACGCGGCGTGGCGATGCGCGACAGCAGCAAGGCCGCTGCGCTCTCGCCAAGCTCGCGAATCGACTGGCCGACCGTGGTCAGCGGCGGGAATACATAGCGGCTCAGCTCGATGTCGTCGAAGCCGATCACCGACAACTCGCCCGGCACGTTGATGTTGCGTTCGGCTGCGGCGCGCAATACGCCGAAACCGATCATGTCGTTGCCGGCAAAAATTGCCGTCGGCCGCTTGCCATCGAGCAGCTGCGCGGCGGCAACATGGCCACCGGGGCTGGTGAAATCGCAATGCAGCACGCGGCCAGCCAGCACCTCGGCCTCGGCTTCGGCCATCGCCCGGTGGAAGCCGCGCAGGCGCAACTGGGTAACGCCGGTTTCGGCAGGGCCGCCGATGTAGGCGATGTCGCGATGGCCGAGCTCCAGCAGATGACGGGTTGCCAGGTAGGCACCCTGCTCGTGGTCGATGCGCACCAGGTCGGCGTCGACGCCTTCCAGCTCACGGTCGACGATGACCATCGGCGTGCGCACACAGGCCAGGCTCTGCAGCAGGTCGGCATCTTCGCCCACCGACGCCACTACCAGGCCGTCGATGCGCTTTTCCAGCAGCACCCGCAAGTAGCTGCGCTGCTTCTGCGGGTTGTCGTCGGAGTTGCACAGGATCACGCAATAACCATTGCGCTCGCAGGCGTCCTCGATGCCTCGGGCCAGCTCGGCGAAGTACGGGTTGACGCTGTTGGGCACCAGCAGGCCGATGGTGGCCGTGCTGCGCGCCTTGAGCGAACGCGCCACGGCGCTGGGCACATAGTCGAGTTCAAGAATGGCTGCCTCGACCTTGAGCCGTACCTGCTCGCTGACAGGGCGGGTCTTGTTCAGGACATGTGACACGGTGGTGTAGGAAATGCCGGCGAGGGCCGCGACGTCTTTGATGGTTGCCATGTTGTCAGTTCCGCCGGCCTGCACGCCGGCTGCGATAAGTGTCGAGCACCACGGCGATGACGATCACCGCCCCGGTGATGATGCGTTTGGTCGGTTCCGATGCGCCGATCTGCGCAAGGCCTGCAGCCAGTACCGAAATGATCAGCACGCCGAAGAAGGTACTGATGACCGAGCCGCGCCCGCCCATCAGGCTGGTGCCGCCGATCACCACGGCGGCGATCACCTGCAGCTCAAGGCCGGAACCGGCATTGGGGTCGGCGGCTTCCAGGCGCGAAATCTGGAACAGCGCGGCCAGGCCGGCGAGCAGCCCCATGAGGGCGAACACCAGCACCTTGTACGGGCGCGGGTCGATACCGGCCAGGCGCACGGCCTCTTCATTGGTACCGATGCCGATCAGGTAACGGCCGAATACCGTGCGGGTCAGCAGCAGCTGGGCCAGCACGATCACCAGCACGGCGATGATGAAGGACGGCGAGATGCCGAAGGCCACCGGGTTGGAGAACCAGGCGTAGGCGTCGCCGATATAGGCGGTGCGCGAGTCGGTGAACTGGTAGGCCAGGCCGCGGGCCATCTCCAGTACGCCGAGCGAGACGATGAACGACGGGATGCGCCAGGCCACGGTGACGCCACCGGTGAGGCTGCCGGCCAGGGCGGCGACGGCCATGCCGAGCAGGGCTGCGGGCAGCACGCCCCAGCCCCAGCCGAGGATCGCCACGCTGACGGTGGAGGCCGCCAGGGCCAGTACCGAGCCGACCGACAGGTCGATGCCGCCGATGATCAGCACGAAGGTCATGCCCACGGCCAGCACCATCAGGTCGGGGATCTGGTTGGCCAGGGTGCTGAAGGTGGCGTACGACCAGAAGTGGCTGCTCAGGAACGAGAACAGCACGATCATCGCCAGCAAGGCGCCGGCCAGGCCCAGGTAGGTGCCCAGGCCGAAGTAGGTGGCGCTGCGGCGCACGGGGGCGCTGCCCGGGGTGTCTAGGGGTGTGGTCTTCATGCATCCATCCTGGGTGCTGCGTCATGCAGCAGGGCGTCACGTTTCTGGTAGCCGGCGAAGGCGGCAGCCAGGAGCTGGTCCTGGCTCCAGTGTTCGCGGTCGAAGGTATCGATCAGGCGGCCGGCGGAGAGCACGGCAATGCGGTCGCAGATCAGCATCAGTTCGCGCAGGTCGCTGGACACCACCACCAGGGCCTTGCCCTGGCGCGCCAGCTCGGCCAGCAGGCCATAGATGTCGAACTTGGCACCGACGTCGATGCCGCGGGTGGGCTCGTCGAACAGCAGCACCTGGCAGTCGCGCTCCAGCCAGCGGCCGATCACCACCTTCTGCTGGTTACCGCCAGACAGCTCGCCGACCGCCTGTGCCGGGCCGGCGCTGCGTATGCGCATGGCGCTGATCTGGCGCTCGGCCAGGGCCTTTTCCGCTTCGCCGTCGAGCACCCCGGCACGGGAAACGGCGGGCAGGTTGCCGAGGGCGATGTTGGCGCTGACCGATTGCGTCAGCAGCAGGCCTTCGCCTTTACGGTCCTCGGTGATCAGGGCAATACCGGCGTTTACCGCCGCCTTGGGGGAATCGATGGTCACCGCCTTGAGCGGCTGGCCGACCTGGATGCTGCCGCTGTCGGCGCGGTCGGCGCCATAGATCAGCCGCAGCAGCTCGGTGCGCCCGGCGCCGATCAGCCCGGAGATGCCGAAGATCTCCCCTGCCCTGACCTGCAGCGATACGTCGCGCACCTTGTTGCCGCGGCATAGCTTGTCGACCTTGAGCAACGGTGCGCCGATCGTGCGACGGCCAAGGTCGATATGCTCGCCCAGTTCGCGGCCGACCATCAGGTTGACCAGTTCGGCGCTGCTGTAGCGCTGGATCGGCTCGTCGCACACCAGTTGGCCGTCGCGCAGCACGACGATGCGCTGGGCCACGCGCTGCAACTCTTCAAGGCGATGCGAGATGTAGACGATGGCCACGCCGCGCTGGCGCAAGCGCTCGATCTGGGTGAACAGCAACTCCACCTCGCGGGCGGTGAGCATCGCCGTGGGCTCGTCGAAGATCAGCACATGGCAGTCGCCGATCAGGTTGCGGGCAATCTCGACCATCTGCTGGTGGCCAATACCCAGCTCGCCGACCGGGGTGTCCGGGTCGATGGCGTCCAGGCCGACCTGGGCCATGGCAGCCGTGGCCAGCTGGCGCAGGCGCTTGTGGCTGATCCAGCCGAAGCGGCTGGGCAGGTTGTCGAGGAACAGGTTTTCCGCCACGGTCAGGGTCGGCAGCAGGTTGAGCTCCTGCATGACCATGCGCACACCGAGGCGCTCGGCCTCGCTGCGGCTGGCCGGTGCGTAGGCCTGGCCGCGGTAGCTCATGTGCCCGCTGCTGGGTGTTTCCAGGCCGCAGATGAGCTTGGACAGCGTGCTCTTGCCTGCCCCGTTCTCGCCGGTCAGCGCCAGCACTTCGCCAGCGCGCAGGGCCAGGCTGACCTCGGCCAGCACCGGCTGCGCGTAGCGCTTGCCCAGGCCGCTGGCGGCAAGCACGACTTCATTGGCCGATGCTGGCATGGCCATCTCTCCTGCTGGGATCAGGGCTTGGTGATCAGTTCGACCGGGGTCTGGATGACGTTGTCGGCGTCCACGTCGGGCTTTTCACCCTTGAGCACCTTCAACGCCGCCTGGATGCCGAACACCGCCTGCTGGCTGGCGGCCTGGTCGAGGGTGGCGAGCACGCGGCCATCCTTGAGCATCGGCTTGATGGCGTTGATGTTGTCGTAGCCCACCACCTGCACCTGGCCGGTCTTGCCGGCGGCGCGCACGGCCGAGACCGCACCCAGGGCCATGCTGTCGTTGCCGGCCAGCAGCGCCTTGAGGTCGGGGTATTCGTTGAGCATGGAAGCGGCGACAGCGTTGCCCTTGTCGATTTCCCAGTTGCCGGACTGCACCGAGACGATCTTCATTCCGGCGGCATCCATGGCGTCCTTGAAGCCAGCGGTACGCTGCTGGGCATTGGTGGTGGTCGGCACGCCTTCGATGATGCCGACCTGGTCACCGGCCTTGAGCTTCTGCTGGGCCAGGTAGTCGCCGACCATACGTGCGCCTTTGCGGTTGTCAGGGCCGACGAAGGGCACGCTGATGCCTTTGCTCTTGAGCACGTCTGGATCGAGACGGTTGTCGATGTTGACGACAACGATCTTGGCCTCCGTCGCCTTTTTCAGCACAGGCACCAGGGCTTTGGAGTCAGCCGGGGCAATGACCAAGGCGTTGACGCCAGAGCTGATCATCTGCTCGACGATCCTGATCTGCTCGCCCGTGTCGGTTTCGTTCTTGATGCCATTGGTTACCAGGTCGAACTCGCCGGAGTGGGCTTTCTGGTAGTCCTTGGCGCCGTCTTCCATGGTGCGGAAGAACTCGTTGGCCAGCGACTTCATGACCAGCGCGACCTTAGGTTTTTCCTCTGCATGGGCGGCAGACAGCGGCATGGCGAGGGACAGCGAGGAGATGACGGCGAGCGCCAGCAGACGACCGGGGAACGGCAGCTTCATGGGAGATGACTCCGAATCTTGTGTTTTTTATCGGATCGCAAACGTTTGCGTTGGGTAACTATGGAAACAAGACCTGGTTTTGTCAAATCCGTTTCGCTGGCGGGGGCAAGCCGCAAGCGGTGCTGATTATCCGGAATTTTTCCGAAAAACCGAACACCTTTTCCTATGCTTGTTCGGGATTCCGAATGGAATACGCCGTTGTGGGAGCGGCCTTGCGTCGCGAAAGGGGTGCGAAGCGCCCCCCCAGAATTCTAGCTTCGCCGCAGAAATTGCCGGGGCCGCCTTGCGGCCCTTTCGCGACGCAAGGCCGCTCCCACAAGAGACCGCGGATAGCTGGTACGGAATCTGCCTGCCTACCTGCGCAACACAGCAATCACCTCATCAGGAAGAGAGAGAACAATAATTATGAATGCTGCACTGAAGTCTTTCGCCCCCAGCGCCCTGGCGCTGCTGCTGATCCTCCCTGCCACGGCCTCGGCAAAAGAAGCCGAAACCCAGCAGAAACTGGCCAATGTGGTCATCCTCGCCACCGGCGGCACCATTGCCGGGGCCGGCGCCAGCGCTGCCAACAGCGCCACTTACCAGGCCGCCAAGCTCGGCGTCGACAAGCTGATTGCCGGCGTGCCGGAACTGGCGGACCTGGCCAATGTGCGCGGCGAGCAGGTGATGCAGATCGCCTCCGAAAGCATCACCAACGACGACTTGTTGAAACTGGCCAAGCGCGTCGCTGAGCTTGCCGACAGCAGCGACGTGGACGGCATCGTCATCACCCATGGCACCGACACCCTCGAAGAGACGGCCTATTTCCTCAACCTGGTAGAGAAGACCGACAAGCCGATCGTGGTGGTCGGCTCGATGCGCCCGGGCACGGCGATGTCCGCCGACGGCATGCTCAACCTGTACAACGCCGTGGCAGTGGCCAGCGACAAGCAGTCGCGCGGCAAGGGCGTGCTGGTGACCATGAACGACGAGATCCAGTCCGGCCGCGATGTGAGCAAGTCGGTCAACATCAAGACCGAAGCGTTCAAGAGCGCCTGGGGCCCGATGGGCATGGTAGTGGAAGGCAAGTCGTACTGGTTCCGCCTGCCGGCCAAGCGCCACACCACCCAGTCGGAGTTCGACATCAAGCAGATCAGCAGCCTGCCGCAGGTAGACATTGCCTACAGCTACGGCAACGTGACCGACACGGCGTACAAGGCGCTGGCGCAGAGCGGCGCGAAAGCGATCATCCATGCCGGCACCGGCAATGGCTCGGTGTCGTCGCGGGTGGTACCGGCGCTGCAGGAGCTGCACAAGAACGGCGTGCAGATCATTCGCTCGTCGCACGTCAACCAGGGCGGCTTCGTGCTGCGCAATGCCGAACAGCCGGATGACAAGTACGACTGGGTGGTGGCCCATGACCTGAACCCGCAGAAAGCGCGGATCCTGGCGATGGTGGCGATGACCAAGACCCAGGACAGCAAGGAGCTGCAGCGGATTTTCTGGGAGTACTGATTCTGCTATGACGCGGGCTGGTGCTGGATTCTTCGCGGGCACGCTCGCTCCCACAGGGATCGCACCCCCTGTAGGAGCGGGCGTGCTCGCGAAGAATCCAGCACCGATGCAGTTGCGAAATACTTTGCCTTGAAATACTGTACGCACATACAGCACAACAAGGAACCGCCTCCGTGGCCAACACCGCCGAAGCAACCGCAAGCAGCTACCAACAACTGGGCCTGCGTATCCAGAAGATCATCAACAACCCCCTCGCCCAGCGCAGCCGCGCCGCGCTGATCTTCCGCCTGGAACACGAGTCGCCTGACGACTGGGAAACCCTGCTCGAGGAAATTGCCGAGAACGACAACGTCACCCTCGCCCACCGCGACGACGGCGGCGTGCAGATCTTCTGGACCGTACCGAAGGAAGACTGAGGCTCAGGCCAGCGCCTGCAGGTAGGCACTGGCCTCGCGGTAACGGGCCAGCCGCGCCAGGTCGGCAGGGCCAGGCACGGGAATACGCGACAGGTCACTGTTGTCGGCCAGGTCGGCCAGCTTGACGGTGCGCGCCAGCGGGTCACTGCCCAGACGCACCACGAAATCCTGATAGCTTTCGCCCTTGTTCCGGCTCAAAGCCAGCAAGGCGGCAAGAATTTTCAGGGGGAAGCCCTCACGGGCCAAATCGGAAAGGGTCAGCGACGTGTCTTCGATCACGTCATGCAGCACCGCGACAATGCGCTGTTCTGGCGTGCTGACCCGCATCATCACCCGCAACGGGTGGAGGATATAAGCGGCCCCACCCTTGTCGTATTGCCCTTCATGTGCCCTGGCGGCCACGGCAATGGCCCGCTCCAGCGTAGACATGAGGCCCTCCCCGTCTGGCTAGTCTCAGGGCAAGCATAGCCGGGTAAGACTACAGATTACAGTTAACGCTGCGCACCATGCTGGATGACGATCGAGTCGGTACCCAGCTTGGCCATGACCTCGGCCTTGCGCGCATCGGCTTCGGCCTTGCTCGGGAACGGCCCCATCAGCACCACCGGCTTGCCATCACGGTATTCGACCGAAGAAGGGATGCCTTTCTCGATCAGGCGTGCAGTCATGTCGGACAGCGCGCCCATGTTAGCGCCCTGGATCACTTCGACATCCCACCCCTCAGGGGCCGGTTGATCGGCCAGCGCCTCGGCACGACGCTGCAGGTCGGCACCGCCGCAGTATTCACGGATGCGCAGGTTGTTGCCGCCATCGTCGACGATGATTTCGTATTGGCCCTCACCGCCCTTGATCGCCACATAGCTGCGGTAGGCCTCGTACTGGCCGGCATCGTCCTTGCCACGCACCTGGCCGCAGATGGTGCCCTTGGTGTCGATCCGCACGTTGCCGAACTTGGCGGTCTTGGGGTTGTGCAGGTGCTCGGCAACCTGTTTATGCACACCTTCGACCTCGTTCTCACAGCCCGCCAGGGCCAGCACTGCCAATACCACTGCCAGTTTGCGCACGCGTGTACCTCCAGATTCGAAGGGGCGGATTCTACCACGGCCACTCGGGGCACGGCCCGCGACCAAAGGTTACACGCTGCTTCGAGGGGGGGATATTTTCGAGAGGGGCATGGAATGCAAGAAGGGCGCCCCTTGCGGGACGCCCTTCTTGATGCCCGGAAACCCGGGACTTTGTTTGGTAGGCACAATTGGACTCGAACCAACGACCCCCACCATGTCAAGGTGGTGCTCTAACCAACTGAGCTATGTGCCTGTCGTGTGGTGCGCATATTAGTGATCGATTGCGCGCCTGTAAAGCGTTTTTTTCAAAAAAATCAAAAACTTTCAGAACGTCGCAGGCGCTGGCAAGCGCCACGCCGAATAGGCCCATAATGCAAAAAGGGCGACCCCTGCGGGTCGCCCTTCTCGCTGCCCGCAGCGCGGGACTTTGTTTGGTAGGCACAATTGGACTCGAACCAACGACCCCCACCATGTCAAGGTGGTGCTCTAACCAACTGAGCTATGTGCCTGTCGTGTGGTGCGCATTCTACGCAATCCAAAAACCCTGTCAACACTTTTTTTCGCGCTAACTCACTGAATCTTAAACTGTTTATAGAGAACGGCGAGCCGCAGGCCCGTAAAGGAATTTCAACAGACGACTAGCGGGTGTTTATTATTATTGATAGCATCGGTACATTCGTTAAAAATATAAAACACGAGGTTCCTGCAGCATGGCTAACACCCCCTACCCCCAGTCCTACTACGCCGCCTCGGCCAACCCGGTGCCGCCACGTCCGGCGCTGCAGGGTGAGGTGGAAACCGATATCTGTATCATCGGTGCCGGCTACACCGGCCTGTCCAGCGCACTGTTCCTGCTGGAAAACGGCTTCAAGGTGAGCATCGTCGAAGCAGCCAAGGTCGGCTTCGGCGCATCGGGCCGCAACGGTGGTCAGATCGTCAACAGCTACAGCCGCGACATCGACGTCATCGAACGCACTGTCGGCCCTAAAGAAGCCCAGCTGCTCGGCAAGATGGCCTTCGAAGGCGGCCGCATCATTCGTGAGCGCGTGGCCAAGTACAACATCCAGTGCGACCTGAAGGACGGCGGCGTGTTCGCCGCGCTGACCGCCAAGCAGATGGGTCACCTGGAATCGCAAAAACGCCTGTGGGAACGCTTCGGCCACACTCAGCTGGAGCTGATGGACAAGAAGCGCATCCGTGAAGTGGTTGCCTGCGACAACTATGTCGGCGGCATGCTGGACATGAGCGGCGGTCACATCCACCCGCTGAACCTGGCCCTGGGCGAAGCCGCCGCAGTCGAGTCGCTGGGCGGTATCATTTACGAGCAGACCCCGGCCATCCGTATCGAGCGCGGCGCCAACCCGGTTGTGCATACCCCGCAAGGCAAGGTCCGCGCCAAGTTCATCATCGTTGCCGGCAACGCCTACCTGGGCAATCTGGTACCGGAACTGGCCGCCAAGTCGATGCCGTGCGGCACCCAGGTGATCACCACCGAGCCGCTGGGCGAAGAACTGGCCCGCACCCTGCTGCCGCAGGACTACTGCGTGGAAGACTGCAACTACCTGCTCGACTACTACCGCCTGACCAGCGACAAGCGCCTGATCTTCGGCGGTGGCGTGGTGTACGGTGCACGCGACCCGGCCAACATCGAAGCGATCATTCGTCCGAAGATGCTCAAGGCCTTCCCACAGCTGAAGAACGTCAAGATCGACTACGCCTGGACCGGCAACTTCCTGCTGACTCTGTCGCGCCTGCCTCAGGTCGGCCGTATCGGCGACAACATCTACTACTCGCAGGGTTGCTCGGGCCACGGCGTGACTTACACCCACCTGGCGGGCAAGGTACTGGCCGAAGCCCTGCGCGGCCAGGCCGAACGTTTCGACGCCTTCGCCGGCCTGCCACACTACCCGTTCCCGGGTGGCCAGATGCTGCGTGTGCCGTTCAGCGCCATGGGTGCCTGGTACTACAGCCTGCGCGATCGTCTGGGCTTCTGATGATGTAAGCAGGTCTGGCCTCTTCGCGGGCACGCCCGCTCCCACAGATACCGCACATGGTTTGAAACTCATGCAGTACCTGTGGGAGCGGGTTTACCCGCGAAAGGGCCGGGGCAGGTAACGCTATTTGTTCAGGCTGCGCACAGCCTGTTTTGCCGCCACTTCCTGGCCCGCCCGGGCCAGTTCATCGGCAGCCTGCAGCCAACGCTGACGGTCCACCTGGGCCGGCAGCTGGCGCGGTGGCTGCACCAGCACCGCCCAACTTCCCTCACTCGCCCACGCCGAAGCAAAGTCATCGAACGCCATCAACTGGCGCCGATGCATCCCCGAGCGCAGCAATACGCGCTTCTTGAAGCTGTCATAGCCGATCAGCACCGCGTAACGCGGCTCGCTCCACCACGCCGAACCTTCTCGGTAACGCAGCAATACCGGATTGCCAGCGGCCACCTGGGTCAGCAGGGCATCCAGTTGCTTGTCCAGCGGGTACACCAGCATGCCGTACTCGCGGGCGACCCGCGGGATGCTCGTTTCCAGCGCATCGGCCCCCTTGGGCAGGTTCAGCGGTTTGTCCAGCAGCCCCGGGGTGATCGGCGCACCTTGCTGGGAGAGCAGCGCGGCCAAGGCCATCGAGCCACTGTGGTTGGCATTGCCGCGGTAGAACGGCACGCTACTGATCTCGACCCGCTGCGGCATGCCCTTGAGGCTTGCGGGCGGTGCACTGGCGCAGCCGCCCAAGGTCGCGGCCACCAGGCAGGCGGCCAACAGTCGACGCGGGACGGTTGCCCAGCGCTTGCAGGAATGTTGCTCCATGGACACTCGCTTGTTTCGGTGCCAGGCAGGCAGCGCCCGGCTCTGGCCACCGATCATAGGGCGCCGCGTTGCGCGGGTATAGTCCGACAAGAGAGCGGAACCAATCGGCTTGAGCCATCGACCTTTGGTCAATGGAACGTCACGGCCGGGCAGCTAGACTAAAGCTGTGTCTGGAGGGCAAACCGCAGGTTGGCCCAAGAGAAGGAGGCACACATGAGCCTGACCATGGCAATCCTCATGCTGGTGGGTATGTGGCTGAGCGTCGCGGCCGCCATGCTATGGGGTGTTCTGCGTATCGTGCGGCGTCATTCCCCGCATCACCACCTGCCACCGCAGGCCACGGCCAAGGCGCAACCTGTGCGCAGGGCGCGGCGGCATGCCAGGGCGCACTGAGGCTACTTCACCTGAATGCAAACGGGGCGCCAGGCGCCCCGTTGTCTTGTATCAGCCTTCGGCGGCTTCACGCTTGAGCCGCGCTCGGCGAGCCAGGATGTTGAGGATCTCGATCACCGTCGAGAAGGCCATCGCCGCGTACACATAGCCTTTCGGTACATGGGCGCCAAAACCTTCGGCGATCAGCGTCATGCCGATCATGATCAGGAAGCCCAGCGCCAGCATGACCACCGTCGGGTTGTCGTTGATGAAGTTGGCCAGCGGGTCGGCGGCCACCATCATGACGATGACTGCGGTGATCACGGCAATGATCATGATCGGCAGGTGCTCGGTCATGCCCACGGCGGTGATGATGCTGTCGACCGAGAAGACAATGTCCAGCAACAGGATCTGGAAGATCGCCGCGGCAAAGCCCAGGGTGACCGTGGAAGACACCTTGGCCTCTTCCTTGGCGCCGTGCGGGTCGACGTTCTCGTGGATCTCTTTGGTGGCCTTCCACAGCAGGAACAGGCCGCCAGCGATCAGGATCACGTCCTTCCACGAGAAGGCATTACCGAACACTTCGAACACCGGGTCGGTCAACTGCACGATCCAGGCCACGGTGCTGAGCAGGGCCAGACGCATGACCAACGCCATGCTGATACCGATACGGCGTGCCTTGGAACGGTATTCCACAGGCAGCTTGTTGGTCAGGATCGAGATGAAGATCAGGTTGTCGATACCCAGTACCACTTCCATGGCCACCAACGTAGCCAGGGCGACCCAGGCGGTGGGGCTAGCGGCGAGTTCCAGCAAGTATTCCATTGTTCAAATCCTGAAGCGGCGGTTAGGGTCAGATTTCTTGGGTGTGGGTTTTCTTTTCGGCGTCCTTGGGCTTCTGGCCCTGGTGACCGATGGCATCGCTCAGCGCCTGCTGGGCGGCCTTGTTGGTGTCGTCGATGGCCTGCTTGGCCGACTTCGCTGCTTGGTCGAGCATTTGCTGAGCAGACTTCTCGGCCTGGTCGCAACCAGCCAGGCTGAACAGCGCCAGGGCCAGCACCAGCGGAGTGCCAATGGATTTGAGATGCAGCATGGTTTCCTCGCTTGAAAAATCCCGGCGGCGCGAAGCGCCTGATGGGGTCGCATTCTAAAAGACGGCAATAGTTCAGGAAAATTCGTATTTCCAGTGGGTATACTTCGGTTTTTTCGAATCGGAACCCGCGCGCGTGCTCAACTATCGCCAGCTCCATTACTTCTGGGCCGTGGCCAAGACTGGCAGCATCGCCCGTGCCAGCGAGCAGCTGAACCTGACGCCGCAGACCATCAGTGGGCAGATCAGCCTGTTCGAGCAGACCTACGGGCTGGAGCTGTTCCAGCGGGTCGGTCGACAACTGGAGCTGACCGAGACCGGCCGTCAGGCACTGGTCTATGCCGAGCAGATGTTCCAGATTGGCGGGGAACTGGAGGCCATGCTCAGGGCCGGCCCGCAGGAGCAGATCCTGTTTCGCGTGGGGGTTGCCGACGTGGTGCCGAAGTCGATCGTCTACCGGCTGCTGGCCCCGACCATGGAGCTGGATGAAGTGCTGCGCATCAATTGCCGCGAAGACAAGCTCGAACGGCTATTGGCAGACTTGGCGATCCAGCGCCTGGACCTGGTGATTTCCGACAGCCCGATGCCCAGCCACCTGGATATCAAGGGTTATAGCCAGAAGCTCGGCGAGTGCGGCCTGAGCTTCTTCGCCACCCCGGCCCTGGCCAGCCGGCATGCAGGCCCCTTCCCCGCCTGCCTGCAGGATGCGCCGCTGCTGATTCCCGGGCCGGAAACCGTGGTGCGCAGCCGCCTGTTGCGCTGGCTGGGCGAGCAGCAGGTGCAGCCCAGGATCATTGGCGAGTTCGATGACAGTGCGCTGATGCAGGCATTCGGCCAGTCGGGCAGCGGGATATTCGTGGCGCCGAGCGTGATTGCCGAGGAGGTATGCCGGCAGTATGACGTCGCACTGATTGGCCAGACCGAAGCGGTGCATGAGTCGTTCTATGCCATTTCGGTGGAGCGCAAGGTCAAGCATCCGGGGATCGTGGCGATTACCGAGGGGGCACGGCGCGAACTGTTCCACTGGTAGTGGCGGCTCGCGAAAGGACCGGGCCTGAATGTGCTAGAGTCGCGCCCTTTGAAGATTTCGAGACTCCGCTGCACATGACGCCTGTTCTTCGCCTTGTAAACCGCACCAGCCTGGTGACCCAAATCGTCATCGGCCTTGTCGCCGGCATCGCCCTGGCCCTGCTAGCACCTGCCATCGCCCGTGACCTGGGCTTTCTCGGCAAAGTGTTCGTCAGCGCCCTGAAGGCTGTTGCGCCGGTGCTGGTGTTTATTCTGGTCATGGCGTCGATCGCCAACCACCGCCACGGCCAGGAAACCCACATCCGCCCGATCCTCTGGCTGTACCTGCTGGGCACCTTCGCGGCCGCGGTGGTGGCCGTGGTCGCCAGCATGCTGTTCCCGTCGCAACTGGCCCTGAGGACCAGCGAGGTGGCCCTGAGCGCGCCGGGCGGTATCAGCGAGGTGTTGCAGAACCTGCTGCTGAGCGCTGTCGACAACCCGATCAACGCCTTGCTCAACGCCAACTTCATCGGTGTGCTGACCTGGGCCATCGGCCTGGGCGTGGCCCTGCGCCACGCTGGCGATACCACCCGCACCGTGGTCGAGGACCTGTCCAACGGCGTGACCTTGATCGTGCGCGTGGTGATCCGCTTCGCCCCGCTGGGTATCTTCGGGCTGGTCAGCTCGACCCTGGCCCAGTCTGGCCTGGGCGCCCTGCTCGGCTACCTGCACCTGCTGGGTGTGCTGATCGGCTGCATGCTGTTCGTGGCGCTGGTGATGAACCCGCTGATCGTGTTCTGGAAAATCCGCCGCAATCCTTACCCGCTGACCTTGCTGTGCCTGCGCGAAAGCGGCATTACAGCGTTCTTCACCCGCAGTTCGGCAGCCAACATCCCGGTCAATCTGGCGCTGTCGGAGCGCCTGGGGCTGCATGAGGACACCTACTCGGTTTCGATCCCGCTGGGGGCGACCATCAACATGGCAGGCGCGGCAATCACCATCACCGTGCTGACCCTGGCGGCCGTGCATACCCTGGGGATTCCGGTCGACTTGCCGACGGCGGTGCTGCTGAGCCTGGTGGCGGCAATCTGCGCCTGCGGTGCCTCTGGGGTCGCGGGTGGTTCGCTGCTGCTGATTCCGCTGGCGTGCAGCCTGTTCGGCATCCCCAGCGAGATTGCCATGCAGGTGGTAGCGGTGGGCTTCATCATTGGCGTGCTGCAGGATTCGGCGGAGACGGCGCTGAATTCGTCGACCGATGTGTTGTTCACTGCAGCGGCTTGCCAGGCAGAAGAACGGCGCAGCATTTGAGATTGCCGGGGCCGCAAAGCGGTCCCAATTGCCTTACACCCCGGCTTTACCTACGCTAGTGGCCTTTCCCCAGCAATGAGACAGGGCCATGTCAGAACACGAAACCGCAGGCGAAGGCCGCCTCAGCAGCATCGAGATCCGCATTCTCGGCGCGCTCATCGAGAAGCAGGCCACCAGCCCGGAAAGCTACCCGCTGACCCTTAACGCCCTGGTCCTGGCCTGCAACCAGAAAACCAGCCGGGAACCGGTCATGAACCTGACCCCGGGCCAAGTCGGCCAGGCCCTGCGCGCCCTCGAGGGCCAGGGCATGGCCCGCCTGCAGATGGGCAGCCGCGCCGACCGCTGGGAACATCGGCTGGACAAGGCCCTGGAACTGGTACCGGCGCAACTGGTGCTGATGGGCCTGATGTTCCTGCGGGGGCCGCAGACCCTCAACGAACTGCTGACCCGCAGCAACCGCCTGCACGACTTCGACGACACCGAGCAGATCCAGCACCAACTGGAGCGCCTGATTTCACGTGACCTGGCCTTGCACCTGCCACGCCAGGCCGGGCAGCGGGAAGACCGCTATACCCATGCCCTGGGTGACCCGGCAGAAATCGAGGCGATTCTGGCAGCGCGCCAGCAAGACGGTGGCGCTCGCAGCAGTGGCAGCAGCGTGTCGGAAGAGCGTATTGAAGCCCTGGAAGCAAGGATCGCGGCGCTGGAAGCACGACTGGCCGAGCTGGAAGGCTGAGCCGCCTAGGGTTCAGGGTCGGGGAAGTTGCGGCAGCTTTTGCGTTCGGCCAGTTCCCGGTCACTGGGGCGCTGGTCGACGAACACGGTGCGGCCGTCTGCGTAGATTTCGAGGTAGCCCCAGTGCAGGTCCTGCTCTTTCTGCCCTGGCTTGGGGGGGACTAGCCACCAGGGTTCGCGGCTGATCAGGGTCATGGTGAAGCTCCTGAGGGTGTCTGCGGTAAGCATAGACACCCTCAGGTTTTGCTTTGTCAGTGCCGGCCCTTTCGCGGCTAAAGCCGCTCCCACAGGTCAACCACAGGCCTGATGGGCAGTGATTTGCCTGTGGGAGCGGCTTTAGCCGCGAAGAGGCCAGAGCAGGCTTACGCCGGTGCCGAAGTGCGGATCAGGTGATCGAACGCCGCCAGCGATGCCTTGGCGCCCTCGCCCACCGCGATGACGATCTGCTTGTACGGCACGGTGGTCACGTCACCTGCGGCAAATACACCCGGCACGCTGGTCTGGCCCTTGGCGTCGACGATGATCTCGCCGCGTGGCGACAGCTCGACCGTGCCTTTGAGCCAATCGGTGTTCGGCAGCAGGCCGATCTGCACGAAGATGCCTTCCAGCGCCAGGTCATGCAGCTCATCGGTATTGCGGTCCTTGTAACGCAAACCCGTCACTTTTTCGCCATTGCCAACCACTTCGGTGGTCAGCGCGCTGGTGATCACCTTGACGTTCGGCAGGCTGTGCAGCTTGCGCTGCAGCACAGCATCAGCACGCAGCTGGCTGTCGAACTCGATCAGCGTCACCTGGGCGACGATACCGGCCAGGTCGATGGCCGCCTCCACGCCCGAGTTGCCGCCACCGATCACCGCCACGCGCTTGCCCTTGAACAGCGGGCCGTCGCAGTGCGGGCAGTAGGCCACGCCGCGGGCGCGGTATTCCTGCTCGCCCGGCACGTTCATTTCGCGCCAGCGGGCGCCCGTGGCGAGGATCACCGTCCTGGCCTTGAGCGAGGCACCGCCGGCCAGGCGCACTTCGTGCAGGCCGCCGTCGCTGGCCGGGATCAGCGCTTCGCCGCGCTGCAGGTTCATGATGTCGACGTCGTACTGCTTGACGTGCTCTTCCAGCGCCGTGGCCAGCTTCGGCCCTTCGGTTTCCTGCACCGAAATGAAGTTTTCGATGGCCAGGGTATCGAGCACCTGGCCGCCGAAACGCTCGGCAGCGACACCGGTGCGGATGCCTTTACGGGCGGCATAGATGGCCGCTGCGGCCCCCGCAGGGCCACCGCCGACCACCAGCACGTCGAAGGCGTCCTTGGCGTTGATCTTCTCGGCCTGGCGGGCACCGGCGTTGGTGTCGATCTTGCCGAGGATTTCTTCGAGGCCCATGCGGCCCTGGCCGAACACTTGGCCGTTCAGGTAGATGCTCGGCACCGCCATGATCTTGCGCGACTCGACTTCATCCTGGAACAGCGCACCGTCGATGGCCACGTGGCGCACATTGGGGTTGAGCACGGCCATCAGGTTCAGCGCCTGGACCACGTCCGGGCAGTTCTGGCACGACAGCGAGAAGTAGGTTTCGAAGGTGAATTCGCCTTCCAGCGCCTGGATCTGCTCGATCACTTCGGCACTGGCCTTGGACGGGTGGCCGCCGACTTGCAGCAGCGCCAGCACCAGGGAGGTGAATTCGTGGCCCATGGGGATGCCGGCAAAGCGCAGGCTAATGTCGGCACCCGGGCGGTTCAGCGAGAACGAAGGGCGACGGGCATCGCTGCCGTCCGCGCTGAAGGTAATGAGGTTCGACAGGCCGGCGATTTCCACCAGCAGGTCGTGCAGTTCGCGGGACTTCGCGCCGTCGTCGAGGGAGGCAACGATCTCGATCGGCTGGGTGACCCGCTCCAGGTAGGTTTTCAGTTGCGATTTAAGCGTGGCGTCCAACATACGGGCGATTCCTTTTTTCAAAACTCAGATACAAAAACGCCCAGGCGAGGTCGCCCGGGCGCTTTTACGGGGCGGTAGGTGTTTCAGCTTTGGCGGCTGGCTACCGCCCGCGACGTGCACATCGGCTTAGATCTTGCCGACCAGGTCCAGCGACGGAGCCAGAGTGGCTTCGCCTTCTTTCCACTTGGCCGGGCAAACTTCGCCTGGGTGAGCGGCAACGTACTGGGCAGCCTTGACTTTGCGCAGCAGCTCGGCTGCGTCGCGGCCAACACCACCGTCGTTCAGTTCGACGATCTTGATCTGGCCTTCCGGGTTGATCACGAAAGTACCGCGATCGGCCAGGCCGGCTTCTTCGATCAGCACGTCGAAGTTGCGCGAGATGACGTGGGTCGGGTCACCGATCAGCGGGTACTGGATCTTGCCGATGGTTTCCGAAGTGTCGTGCCAGGCTTTGTGGGTGAAGTGGGTGTCGGTCGATACGCCGTAGATTTCCACGCCCAGCTTCTGGAACTCTGCGTAGTTGTCGGCGAGGTCACCCAGCTCGGTCGGGCAAACGAAGGTGAAGTCGGCCGGGTAGAAGAACACGACGGACCACTTGCCTTTCAGGTCGGCTTCGCTGACCTGAACGAACTCGCCCTTGTGGTAGGCGGTGGCGTTGAACGGTTTGACCTGGCTGTTGATGATAGGCATGAGAGACGCTCCTTCATGGGGTTGGAATCAGTTGATGGAAAGAATCCTAACTGCTGGCCCCGACAAAGGCTCATTGGCAAAGCTCATGCTTGTGATTGGTTTTGGCTATAACCGCAGATAATTAATAGAAGGGAATGGGCTGAGCAAAGGATTGCGCGGTATTCGAGGCCTCATCACCGGAGGGCGGTGACGAGGCCCGCCGCGTCAGCGGGTGACGGTGCGCATGGTGACGAACTCTTCAGCGGCAGTCGGATGCACGCCAATGGTGTCGTCGAACAACTGCTTGGTCGCTCCGGCCTTGAGGGCGATACCCAGGCCCTGGATGATCTCGCCGGCGTCCGGGCCGACCATGTGGCAGCCCAGCACCTTGTCGGTCTCGGCGTCGACCACCAGCTTCATCAGGGTCTTCTCCTGGATGTCGGTGAGGGTCAGCTTCATGGCGCGGAAGCGGCTCTCGAAGATCTGCACCTTGTGCCCGGCGGCCAGTGCCTGTTCCTCGGTGAGGCCGACAGTGCCGATCGGTGGCTGGCTGAACACCGCCGTCGGGATGTTCTGGTAATCCACCTTGCGGTATTGCTCCGGCTTGAACAGGCGCCTGGCCACGGCCATGCCTTCGGCCAGGGCCACCGGGGTGAGCTGCACGCGGCCGATCACATCGCCAATGGCGAGGATCGACGGTGCGGTGGTCTGGTACTGCTCGTCGACGCGGATGAAGCCACGGGCATCCAGTTCAACCCCGGTGTTCTCCAGGCCCAGGTTGTCGAGCATCGGGCGGCGCCCGGTGGCGTAGAACACGCAATCGGCGACCAGCTCGCGGCCGTCCTTGAGGGTGGCTTTCAGGCTGCCGTCTTCAAGCTTGTCAATGCGCTGGATGTCGGCGTTGAACTGCAGGTTCATGCCGCGTTTTTCCAGCTCTTCCTTGAGGTGGGTACGCACCGAGCCGTCGAAACCACGCAGGAACAGTTCACCGCGGTAGAGCAAGGTGGTGTCGGCGCCCAGGCCCTGGAAGATGCCGGCGAACTCGACGGCAATATAACCACCGCCGACCACCAGCACGCGGCGCGGCAGCTCCTTGAGGTAGAACGCCTCGTTGGAGGTGATGGCCAGTTCCTTGCCCGGAATGTCCGGCACCTGCGGCCAGCCGCCGGTGGCAATCAGGATGTGCTCGGCGCTGAACCGCTGGCCGTCCACTTCCACCTCGTTGGCACCGGTGATGCGGGCATGGCCTTGCAGCAGGGTCACGCCACTGTTCACCAGCAGGTTGCGGTAGATGCCATTGAGGCGCTCGATCTCGCGGTTCTTGTTGGCGATCAGCGTGCCCCAGTCGAAATGGCCCTCTTCCAGGGTCCAGCCAAAACCGGCCGCCTGCTCCAGCTCATCGGCGACGTGGGCGCCGTATACCAGCAGTTTCTTCGGCACGCAGCCGACGTTGACGCAGGTGCCACCGAGGTAGCGGCTTTCGGCCACTGCCACTTTTGCACCGAAGCCCGCAGCGAAGCGCGCTGCGCGGACACCGCCGGAACCGGCGCCAATCACGAACAGATCAAAATCGTAGGCCATGTATTCACTCTCCTAGGCAGGCGCCCAGCATAACGCACTGGGGCCGCTTTGCGCCCCTTCGCGGGCTTGCCCGCTCCCACAGGTATCGGTGTGGGAGCGGGCAAGCCCGCGAAGGGGCGCGAAGCGGCCCCAGTAACCAGCAGCGGCTTAAATCAATATGCCTTGCCGGCCTTGTAGAAGTTCTCGAAGCAGAAGTTGGTCGCCTCGATGTAGCCTTCGGCGCCACCGCAGTCGAAACGCTTGCCCTTGAACTTGTAGGCAATCACGTTGCCTTCGGCGGCCTGTTTCATCAGAGCGTCGGTGATCTGGATCTCGCCACCTTTGCCTGGCTCGGTCTGTTCGATTTTCTCGAAGATGTCCGGGGTCAGGATGTAGCGACCGATGATCGCCAGGTTGGACGGGGCGTCTTCCGGCTTTGGCTTCTCGACCATGGAGTCGACGCGGAAAATGCCGTCCTTGATTTCTTCACCGGCGATGACGCCGTACTTGTTGGTTTCCTGCGGATCGACTTCCTGGATGGCAACGATCGAGCAGCGGTACTTCTTGTACAGCGCGACCATCTGCGCGAGCACGCCTTCGCCTTCCAGGTTGACGCACAGGTCATCCGCCAGTACCACGGCGAACGGTTCGTCACCGATCAGCGGGCGGCCGGTCAGGATGGCGTGGCCCAGGCCTTTCATTTCGGTCTGGCGGGTGTAGGAGAACGAGCATTCGTCGAGCAGGCGACGGATACCGACCAGGTATTTTTCCTTGTCGGTGCCCTTGATCTGGTTTTCCAGCTCGTAGCTGATGTCGAAGTGGTCTTCCAGTGCGCGCTTGCCGCGGCCGGTGACGATGGAAATCTCGTTCAGGCCAGCATCCAATGCTTCTTCAACGCCATACTGGATCAGTGGCTTGTTGACCACCGGCAGCATTTCCTTGGGCATGGCTTTGGTAGCGGGCAGGAAGCGGGTGCCGTAGCCGGCTGCCGGGAACAAGCATTTCTTGATCATAAACATCCTTAAACATAGGCGAAGCCTGTGGAATTCGGCGCAGTCTAATCAGGCGGCATGCAGCTTACAATGCCCTGCCTGCGACGACCGTTGCCATGATAGAGATAACCCAGTGTAGATAGTTCCAAAAAGTTCGTGAAAATCCCGTCATCCGGCCCCTTCGGGGCAGCCGCGAAAGGGCCGGCACGACGCGTGCTCAGCTGCCTGTGCCCTGCCCGACCAGCACCCCGTCGACCTGCTGGCCGTACAGGTTGACGCCGTCGTTGGCATGGAACTTCAGCCGTGTCTTTTCGATGGAACCCTCCACCAGGCGAGGGTCCTGGGGGCGTTCGTGGCGGTTGATCCAGGCGGCCACATCCCAGGCCTGCTGATCGCTCAGGCTGCCCGGCTTGCCCAGTGGCATGTTGTACTTGATGAACGATGCCGCGGTATTGATCCGGTGCATGCCGGCGCCCCAATTGTAGGAGTCCTTGCCCCAGAGGGGTGGCATCACATAGTCACCGGCTACCTTCTGCCCCTCACCGTTGTCACCATGGCAAATGGCGCACTGCTCGCGGTAGACCTGGTGGCCACGCTTGAAGTCATAGCCACCTTTTGGCTGCGGCACCTCGGGGTAACCACGACCGGCGATTTCCACGCCGGTGGGCGCCTGGGTCGATAGCCAGTATGAATACACGGCAAGCGCCGTCATCTGCGGGCTGTCGGCGGCCGGCGGCTTGCCGTTCATGCTGAACTGGAAGCAACCCTGGATGCGCTCGGCAAAGGTGTTCACCTTGTCGTTCTTCTTGCGGTAGGCCGGGTACATCGGATAAGCGCCCCACAGCGGCGCGGAATGCGCCAGGCGGCCCTGATCGAGGTGGCAGTTGCTGCAGTTCATGCCATTGCCCACCGCCTCGGGCATCAACCGGCGGGTGTCGACGAACAGTGCGTGCCCCTCCCGGACCATCTTGCCAAAGGCATTGTCGGGCAGCGCGCCTTCGGCGGGCGGTGCGAACCGTGGCGCCGCCTGGGCATCGGGGACTTTCAGCTGCGACTGGTCTTCCATGGCGATGGGCGCCTGACTGGCAAAGGCACTGCCCGTGGCCAGCAGCAGTAATGTTGGCAACAGGGTCTTCATGGCTTGGCCTCCGGGCTGGCGGGGTGGGCGAAGTACTCGGCAATTGCCTTGACCTCGGCGTCGGTCATGGCCTTGGCCACGCCTGCCATCAGCTGATTGGGGTCGTTGCTGCGGCTGCCGTCGCGCCAGCCGTTGAGCTGCGCCATCAGGTACGCCGCAGGCTGCCCGGCCAGCGGCGGGAAGTGCTCGCCGACACCGCTGCCGCCTGGGCCATGGCATTGCACGCAGCCGGGTATCTGCCGGCTCCAGTCGCCGTAGAGGGCCAGGCGTTCGGTGGGGTTGGTCGCGATCTGCTGGCGACGCCAGTCCGGGGCAGGATCACTCGGCAGCGCGGCCAGGTACTGGCTGACGGCCTCGATCTCATCGATGCTCAGGGCTTTGGCCAACGGCGCCATGACCGGCTGATGGCGGCTGCCACTGCGCCAGTCGTGCAGCTGTTTGCTCAGGTAACCGGCCGGCAGGCCAGCCAGGCGGGGGAACCCTGCGGCGGCCATGCCCTTGCCGTCCGGGCCATGGCAGCCCAGGCAGGCCATGGCGGCGGGGTTGGCCCCGCCCTGGGTAAAGACTTTCTGGCCATCGGCGGCATGCGCCGCGGGCCAGGTCAGGATCAGCAGGCTGCCGATCACGACGCGACTCAACGGTGTCATCACGAATCTCCATTTCTTTTGTTATAAGCTTAGGCTTAAAAAACATAAGCAAATGGATACTAGCCCTGTAAGGGAATTCGCAACAACGCCCCAGCCGATCACCGGCTGGCAATTGGCCTGCTAAGCGCCGATCCGTTGAGCCAGATCAACTCCCCGAGATGCACTCGGTCGTTGCCTCGCGTACATCACCCGGGCGCAGCGGGAAGTTGTTCAGGCGCTCATGCAGCTTGATGCTGCTGCCGCTGCCCCGCTTGTGGATGTCGAGCAACGCTGCCGGCCCGGAACCTGCCGTAAGCTTTTGCGGCACGATCAGACGCAGGCCGTCGTCGCGCTGCTCCTCTACCAGAGGGTCACGGCTCTTGGCCAGGTGCGCCTTGATGCAATCGGCATATTCGCGCGGCGTCTTGCCGGACATCACATCCATGGTTTCATGGGATTGCTCAAGTTCCGACACACTGACACACCCTCCCAGCGCCAGAAAAAACGCCGCCACCATCCACTTCATTTGCCGCACCTCGAATGACAAGAGAGCGTAGGACAACAGCGAGGCGGTTTTGCTCCCCGCTTTGGCCGTTTTATCCGCCAGCTGCCATCAGGCGCGGCAGCGCAAGCCGACATCGTGGTATCTTTCGCCTTTGCTGAACCAATCCTTGCGGAGCACCACATGAAATTCGTACACCAGCGCGAGCACCTGAACGAGGACGACATCGTCGTCATCGAGTGCTCCCAGCGCTGCAACATCCGCCTGATGAACGACGCCAACTTCCGCAGCTTCAAGAACGGCGGCCGGCACACCTACCATGGTGGCCACTTCGATCGCTTCCCGGCCAAGATCACCGTGCCCAGCACCGGTTTCTGGAACATCACCATCGATACGGTGACCACCCGGCCGATCTCGGTCACGCGCAAGCCGACCCTGACCCACAAGATCAAGATCATCCGCCGCTCGTCGTCGAAACTCGGATAAGGCCCACCATGACCCAGAACATCAAATACGTCATCAAGTACAAGCTCGACGGCCAGCGCCGCTGGGACTTCGCGGTAATGACCGACGCCTCGCACGAACAGGCCATGCAAGCCCTGCGCAAGATCCACGGCGAAGACGCCGAAAAGATCAGCGACATCCAGGTGAGCAAAGCACTGTAAGGCAGCGGCAACAAGGAGAAGCGCATGAGCAACTGGCCCGACCGTCGTATCCTCGATCTGCTGGGCATCGGGTTGCCCATTCTTCAAGCGCCAATGGCCGGTGCCACGGGTTCGGCCATGGCCATCGCCGTGGCCCGGGCGGGTGGCCTCGGTGCCCTGCCCTGCGCCATGCTCACGGGCGAGCAGGTGCGTAGCGAGATCGAGGCCTTCCGCACGGCCTGCCCTGGGCAGCCGCTGAACCTGAACTTCTTCTGCCACCAGCCGCCAGCGCCGGACCCCGAGCGCGACGCGCGCTGGAAACAGACCCTGAAAGCGTACTACAGCGAAGTCGGTGCCGACTTTGATGCACCTACGCCTGTTTCCAATCGCGCCCCCTTCGATGAACAGAGCTGCCTGCTGGTCGAGCAACTGCGCCCGGAGGTGGTGAGTTTCCACTTCGGCTTGCCGCACTCGGAACTGCTGCAGCGGGTCAAGGCCACGGGTGCCAAGGTGCTGTCCAGCGCCACCACGGTGGAAGAAGCGCAGTGGCTCGAAGCCAATGGCTGCGATGCGATCATCGCCATGGGCTATGAAGCCGGCGGCCATCGCGGCATGTTCCTCAGCGACGATATCACCAGCCAGATCGGCACCTTCGCCCTGGTGCCGCAGATTGCCGATGCCGTGCGCCTGCCGGTGATCGCTGCCGGCGGCATTGGCGACCACCGCGGCCTGCTGGCAGCCCTGGCCTTGGGCGCCAGCGCGGTGCAGATCGGCACCGCCTACCTGTTCTGCCCGGAGGCCAAGGTCTCCCCTGCCCACCGCCGCGCACTGGACAGCGCAGCGGCCAGCGACACCGCGTTGACCAACCTGTTCACCGGGCGCCCGGCACGTGGCATCAACAACCGCATCATGCGAGAGCTGGGGCCGATGAGCGAACTGGCGCCGCGCTTCCCGCTGGCCGGTGGTGCATTGATGCCACTGCGGGCGATTACCGATGCGCAAGGCAACAGCGATTTCAGCAACCTGTGGTCAGGGCAGGCGCTACGCCTGGGCAGGCACATGCCGGCGGAGCAGTTGACTCGGGAGATTGCCGCAAAGGCGTTGGCGCAGATCAAGCAATAGGATCGTGAATCAGTGCCTGCTTCTTCGCGGGCATGCCCGCTCCCACAGGTACAGTGCAGGCCTTGAGGCCTGTGATGATCCTGTGCGGGCGTGCCCGCGAAGAGGCCGGCACTATCAACCAGAATTCTCCCAGGCTATAACCCTCCTTCCAGCCCCTTCCCGGCAAATGGCCTATCGCTATATAGTTCACACCATAACGATAACCACTCCAAGGAAATGTCTTCATGCGTATCCGCCTGTCCCACTTGGCCGCCACCAGCCTGGCCAGCCTGGTCACACTCAACAGCGCCTGGGCCGACGAGGTGCAGGTAGCTGTCGCGGCGAACTTCACCGCGCCGATCCAGGCCATCGCCAAGGAGTTCGAAAAAGACACCGGCCACACGCTGGTCGCCGCCTATGGCGCCACCGGCCAGTTCTATGCGCAGATCAAGAACGGCGCGCCATTCGAAGTATTCCTCGCGGCCGATGACAGCACCCCGAAGAAGCTGGAAGAAGAGCAGCAAATCGTCCCGGGCTCGCGCTTCACCTACGCCACCGGCACCCTGGCCCTGTGGTCGGCCAAGCCGGGCTACGTGGATGACAAGGGTGAGGTACTGAAGAACAACCAGTTCCAGCACCTGTCCATCGCCAACCCGAAAGCCGCCCCTTACGGCCTGGCTGCCACTCAGGTGCTGGACAGGCTGAAGTTGACCGAGGCCACCAAGGCCAAGATCGTCGAAGGCCAGAACATCACCCAGGCCTACCAGTTCGTCTCCACCGGCAACGCCGAACTGGGCTTCGTCGCCCTTTCGCAGATCTACAAGGACGGCAAGGTCGCAAGCGGTTCGGCCTGGATCGTCCCGGCCAACCTGCACGAGCCGATCCTGCAGGACGCGGTCATCCTCAACAAAGGCAAGGACAACCCGGCTGCCAAAGCCCTGGTCGACTACCTGAAAGGCCCGAAAGCCGCTGCGGTGATCAAGTCCTACGGTTATGAAATCTGATGCCGCTGGACGCCAGTGACTTCGGCGCGGTCTGGCTGACCCTCAAACTCGCCAGCCTGACCACGCTGATCCTTCTCATCGTTGGGACGCCCATCGCCTGGTGGCTGGCGCGCACGCGCTCGTGGCTGCGCGGGCCGGTGGGCGCGGTGGTGGCACTTCCCCTGGTGCTGCCGCCAACGGTCATCGGCTTCTACTTGCTGATCGCCCTCGGCCCGCATGGCTGGCTCGGCCAGGCTACCCAGGCATTGGGCCTGGGTACCGTGGTGTTCAGCTTCAGCGGCCTGGTGATCGGCTCGACGGTGTACTCCATGCCTTTCGTGGTGCAGCCGCTGCAAAATGCCTTCGGCTCCATCGGCCAGCGCCCACTGGAAGTGGCCGCGACCCTGCGCGCCAGCCCTTGGGACACCTTTGTCCATGTGGTGCTGCCGCTGGCCCGTCCCGGCTTCATCACCGCCAGCATCCTCGGCTTTGCCCATACCGTGGGCGAGTTCGGCGTGGTGCTGATGATCGGTGGCAACATCCCTGACAAGACCCGCGTGGTGTCGGTGCAGATATTCGATCACGTCGAGGCCATGGAATATTCGCAAGCCCACTGGCTGGCCGGTGCCATGCTGGTGTTCTCGTTCCTGGTACTGCTCCTGCTCTACACCGGGCGCCGTAGCAAGGCTGGCTGGAGCTGAAATGAGCGGATCGATTGTGGCGCGGCTGAAGCTGGCGCGTGACGACTTCACCCTGGACGTCGACCTGCACCTGCCCGGTCGCGGCATCAGTGCGCTGTTCGGCCACTCGGGCTCAGGCAAGACATCATGCCTGCGCTGCCTGGCCGGGCTCGAGCGGGCAGCCAGTGCCTACATCGA
This sequence comes from Pseudomonas sp. NBRC 111130, assembly GCF_001320485.1. Lineage (NCBI taxonomy): Bacteria > Pseudomonadati > Pseudomonadota > Gammaproteobacteria > Pseudomonadales > Pseudomonadaceae > Pseudomonas > Pseudomonas sp. NBRC 111130. Next base: position 106,784 of record NZ_BCBG01000016.1, on the reverse strand, counting down.
GGTAAACGGCGAGGTATGGGAAGACAGTAGCCGCAACTACTTTTTGGCTGCGCACCTGCGCCCGGTGGGCTATGTGTTCCAGGAGGCCAGCCTGTTCCCGCATCTGTCGGTGCGCGGTAACCTGGAATTCGGCTGGCGGCGCATCGCCCCTGCCGAACGCAGGGTCAGCCTGGAACAGGCCCGCGAGTTGCTGGGCATTGGCCACCTGCTCGAACGCAAACCGGCCACCTTGTCAGGTGGCGAGGCGCAACGGGTCGGCATTGCCCGCGCCCTGCTCAGCAGCCCGCGGCTGCTGTTGATGGACGAACCGCTGGCCGCACTCGACGGGCCACGCAAGCGTGAGATCCTGCCGTACCTGGAACGCCTGCACGACGAGCTGGACATCCCGCTGGTGTACGTCAGTCATGCCCAGGACGAAGTGGCGCGCCTGGCCGACCACCTGGTGCTGCTGGAACAAGGCCGGGCCATGGCCAGCGGGCCGATCGGCGAGACCTTGGCCCGCCTCGACTTGTCACTGGCCCAGGGCGAGGATGCCGGGGTGGTCTTCGAGGGCATCGTGGTCGGCCACGATCCGCACTACGGCCTGCTCGACCTGCGCCTGCCCGGCCATGAAGCGCCGCTGCTGCGTATCGCCCACCCGGCGCACAGCATGGGCAGCACGTTGCGGATCAAGGTCCAGGCCAGGGACGTGAGCTTGGCACTGCGCGCCGACAGCACCTCGAGCATTCTCAACCGGCTAGCGGTGCGGGTGCGCGAAACGCGCCCGGCAGACAACCCGGCGCATGTGCTGGTGAGCCTGGACGCCGGCGGCAACGCCTTGCTGGCGCGCATCACCCGGTTCTCGGCGGACCAGCTCGGCCTGCATACCGGCCAGGCGCTGTTCGCGCAGATCAAGTCGGTGGCACTGCTGGGTTGAGCATCATCGAAGCGGCCGTTGTCCATTGATCAGTGACCTGATCGAGGCCCGCCGCCGATGCTCGACTGCCCCCTGCCAGCCAACCTGCATTATGTCGACGACAGCCAGCCGGGCCTGACCCGGCGCCGCTGGCGCGACCGTTTCATTTACCTCGATGCACAGGGGCAGCGCATCCGCGACGAGCAAACCCTGGCGCGCATCGCCGCCCTGGTGATCCCACCGGCCTACACCGATGTATGGATCTGCGCCGACCCGCAAGGTCACCTGCAGGCCACCGGCCGCGATGCCCGCGGCCGCAAGCAGTACCGCTACCACGCCCAGTGGCGCGAAATGCGCGACCAGCACAAGTACGGGCGCATGCTGGCCTTTGCCCAGGCCCTGCCGAAACTGCGCGCACAACTGGAAACGCACCTGGCCCGGCCGGGCCTGCACCGGGAAAAGGTCATGGCGCTGGTGGTGAGCCTGCTCGATCACACGCTGATCCGCATCGGCAACGAGCGCTACCTGCGCGACAACCAGTCCTATGGCCTGACCACCCTGCGCAATCGCCACGTTCAGGTGCAGGGCAGCACCGTACGCTTCCAGTTCCGCGGCAAGCGTGGTGTCGAGCACAATGTCACGCTGCGCGACCGGCGCCTGGCCAACCTGCTCAAGCGCTGCATGGAACTGCCCGGGCAGGCGCTGTTCCAGTATCTGGACGAGAACGGCCAGCGGCACAGTATCGGCTCCAGCGAGGTCAACCAGTTTCTGCAGCAACTCACTGGCGCCGACTTCACCGCCAAGGACTACCGCACCTGGGCCGGCAGCAGCCTGGCGCTGAGCCTGCTGCGGCCATTGGCTTGGGAGCCGGAGAGTGAAGCCAAACGCCAGGTCGCGGCCATCGTCAAGCAGGTGGCCGCACGCCTGGGCAATACCCCAGCAGTGTGCAGGCGCTGCTATATCCACCCGGCCGTACTCGAACACTACGCCCTCGGGCGCCTCGCCGACCTGCCTGAGCGCCGCGTGCGCAAGGGGCTGGATGCAGAAGAAGTGGCCTTGCTGCTGTTTCTTCAGGCACTGGAGACAAAAGACGATGATTGAGCCGATCTATCCAGCCCATCATGCAGAGAAATTTCCCATAAAGCGCGAACCCCCCTATTCTTGCCGTCGAGCACCTCGTCGACCTGCCTTGCAGCATTTTCTTCGGCACCTGCAACTAAAGACACGCAACAGAATTTGTCTTCCGGGGAATTACTATCCGCCGAAAGCGTCTTTAATGAGAAGGAAGAGGGACCAGCTCCCACCGTTGCGGTCCAATGGCCCGACGGATTTCGACATTACCAAGGAGAACTACATGCTGATACTCACCCGTAAGGTTGGCGAAAGTATCGTCATCAACGATGACATCAAAGTCACCATTCTGGGCGTTAAAGGGATGCAGGTGAGGATTGGCATCGATGCACCAAAAGATGTCCAGGTGCACCGGGAAGAGATCTTCAAGCGCATCCAGGCCGGCAGCCCGGCTCCGGAAAAGCACGACGACCAACACTGACCCGAGCCTCGTTTCAAGCCGCACGGACGCGCTTGACCGACTGGCACAAGCCACAACCTGAACCTCAGGTGCCGAGCAGCTCGCGCACCTTGGCGATCATCTTGTCCATGTCGAACGGCTTGTCGAAGACCGCAGCGAACAGCCTTGGGTCGGCCTTGCTGGCCTGTGCGCCACTCATGAGAATCACCGGCAAGTCATTGAGCCCCAGTTCGTCGCGGATGGCCCGCGCCAGTTCCCCGCCGTCGAGCACTGGCATCATGTAATCGGTGATCACCAGCTCCACGCGCTTTTCCTGTAACGCCTCCAGCGCCTTGCGCCCATTGCTCGCCTTTTCCACCAAAAAACCTTCATCCTCCAGGGCAAAGCCGAGGATATCGGCGATCAGGTACTCGTCATCGACGATCAGGATGGTGTTCATCGGCAGGCTCCGTCAGCCAGCCCCTTGCGCGACCGGCGTACCCGAAAGCACGCCTGTGGCACCTTCGAACGCCTTGCGCAGATTGATACCTTGCGGGCCGATGCGCAGTTCGTGCAGCGCCGGATCGTGGTGGCTGTCGCGCACCTTCAAGATCGACAGCATGCGACGCAGCCGGGACTCCAGCTCGACGAAGCGCATCAGCATCAGGTTGTCGACGATGCTCGACAGGTCCGGCGCCGGGGCGGTGATTTCCGAACCGAAAATATCACGCATCTCCCAGGTCAGCATGACGCTGACATCCCGCGCCCGCAACTCACCCGCCAAAGCCCGGAAGAACGCGTTGAGCCGCGCCGGGTCGACCGCCAGGCGGCTGAACGCGCCCAGGCTGTCGATCAACACACGCTTGCTGCCGTGCTGCTCGACCTGCTTGAGCAGACGAGCCCCCACCTGGTCAAGCAGGCCTTCGGTGGTCGGTTGCCAGCTCAGGTGCAAGGCGCCGGAACGCTCGAGGACGGCAAAGTCGTAGCCCAGCGCCGCAGCCTTCAGGCGTAGGCGGGCAGGCGTTTCGTAGAAACCGAAGTGCAGTGCCGGCTGCTCCACGCTGCCTGCGGCCAGAAAAGCCAGGCCAATCGAGGTTTTGCCAATCCCCGAGGGGCCCATCAGCAGGCTGACCGAGCCCAGCGTCAGCCCCCCGCCCAGCATTTCGTCCAACGTCTCGACACCTGTGGACACCCGGCTCAAGGAGGCAGAGCCCAGCTGGCTGGGGTGGCTGTAAAGCGATTCCAGGCGCGGGTAGAAGTGCATCCCGGCTTCATCGATCAGGCACTCGTGGCGCCCGGACAACGCCCCGCTGCCCCGCGTCTTGCGCAACTGCACGTGGCGCACGGCGCGGCTACCGACCAATTGCTCGCCCAACTCGATCACGCCATCGACCATGGTGTGTTCCGGGCTGTTGTCATCCAGCCGGGCACTGGTCAGCAGCAACACGGTACAGCCGGCGAAGGCCGCGTGCCCTTGCAGCTCCGAGACGAACTTCTTGGTATCCAGCGCCGTTTCCGCACGCACCCGGGCATTGAGCACGCCATCAACGATCAGCAGGCTCGCCTGCTGCTTGCCGATTTCCTGGCGCAGCAACCGGACCACCGCATCGAGCCCCTCCTGTTCGAGGGCGTCGAAGGCACTGACGTACTGGATCTGGTCACCCACCATGCCCGGGTCGAAGAATTCGAGCGTCGCCAGGTACTGGAACAAGCGCTCATGGGACTCGCTGAGCAACGTCGCCACCAGCACCTTGCCGCCGCCCCGTACGTGGCCGCAGGCCAACTGGTTGGCCAGGATGGTCTTGCCCGCACCGGGCGGGCCTTGAACGATGTATGAAGCGCCCGCAACCAGGCCGCCCTTGAGCAAGGCATCGAGCCCTTCGATCCCCGTGACCAGCCGTTTGAGTGCTTGAACCATGGTGGCTACCTGTCGGATTGTGCCCGCGCATCGGGCTGATAGGCCGGCAGATACAGGCGCATGCACGTGCCCTTGCCGAGCGTGCTGTCGACACGGATGGCGCCATTGCTCTGCTTGGCAAAACCGTAGACCTGGCTGAGGCCAAGGCCGGTGCCCTTGCCGAAAGCCTTGGTGGTGAAGAACGGCTCGAAGATACGCGGCAACACCAGCGGGTCGATACCCTCACCCGTGTCATTCACTTCGAAGCACACGAAGGTGCCATGCAGCCCTTCGACTTCCCCCGCCAGTTCGACCGTGAGCACCGCCAGGTCGATCGTGCCCCGCTCGCCGATCGCATCGCGTGCATTGAACAGCAGATTGAGCAGCACCATCTGCAGCTGGCCGGCATCCACCTCGATCAGCGGCAGGCCGGGCTGCAGGTATTCCTGCAACACGATCTCACGCGGCAGCGCATGCTCCAGCAGGCCACGCGTGGAATCCAGCAGCTTGGCCGGGGCGATCAGTGACACATCGAGTTGCCGGTGGCGGGCGAAACTGAGCAGCTGCTGGGTCAGCTCGGTGCCGCGCTGCCCGGCATCGAGGATATGTTCGAGCATGCGTTGCACCCGCGCCGGATCCTGGCTGGCCTGGGCCAGGCGCGCCGAGCTGATGATGATGGTCAGCAGGTTGTTGAAGTCGTGCGCCAGGCCGCCAGTCAGCTGGCCCAGCGCTTCGAGCTTCTGCGCCTGGAACAACTGGGCCCGCACGGCGTCGAGCTGCAGCGCCGATTCGCGCCGGTCGGTGATATCACGGGTGACCTTGGCCAGGCCGATGATCTGCCCCTGCTCATCGCGGATCACATCGAGCGCAGCCAAGGCCCAGAATTGCGTGCCATCCTTGCGCACGCGCCAGCCCTCGTCCTGCGCCACGCCCTGCTCCAGGGCCATTTTCAGCAGGCGCTCCGGGCGCCCTTCGGTACAATCCTGAGGCGTGAAGAACAACGAGAAATGCCGGCCTATGACTTCTTCGGCGCGGTAACCCTTGATCCGCTGGGCGCCGGCATTCCAGGACACCACATGGCCGGTGGGGTCGAGCATGTAGATGGCGTAATCCACCACTGATTGCACCAGCTGCTCATAGCGGCTGGCGGGCATGACCGGGTGATCGATACAGTCGGCTGAAACCATGCATACTCCACAGGCACAGCAGGGGGCCTGATTAGCTTAGCCAAGCGTACCCTTCTGCAACAGCACGCGCTGTAACAGATTATCAGCGCTCGGGTTCGACCATGACCAGGCTGATGCGCCTCGGCATCGCCACTTTCAACAGCCACAGGCCCACCAGCAGGATCAGGCCGCCACCTGCCAGCGCCATCAAGCGCTGCGGTTGCTGCTGCTCGCCATCGAACCCCAGTAGCAGAAGGTAGCTACCGAGGGTGATCAGGCTGAGGTACAGAAAAGCGCCCACCAGCAACACCTGCGCGAACAGCAGGCGCCAGAACATCCGGGGACGAACAGCACGCCCGGAAAGAACCGAAGGAGTGGCGTGGAACATGGCGTCACACTCATTGGATCCAATGAACTGGGCAACAGCGACGTAATGACAGCAAGGTGTCAATTGCCCGTTCGATCGACCCCTCATTCCTTTGATCATAGGCGCTGCGTTTGACTCAACTATAACAATGGGTTATAAAGCGCACTTGATTGTCAGGCCCTTCTGCCTAGAAGCGCGCCGGTCGTCATGACCCTTTCAAGCGTGCGAGTGTGGTGGAATTGGTATACACAGCAGACTTAAAATCTGTCGGCGTGAGCCTTGCGGGTTCGAGTCCCGCCACTCGCACCAAATTCCTTTGAAAAGGCGCCCTTGCGGCGCCTTTTTGCTGCCCGGCAGCAATCCCCTGAGCAACTGCTAGAGTGGAGCTTGTCCCCCTTCGCCGGTATGCCACCATGCGCTACTCCCTGTTCGATGGTCAACGCGACATCATGCTGCTGATCGCTCGCGTGCTGCTCATGATCCTTTTCATGCTGTCCGGCTGGGCCAAGCTCACAGGCTTTGAAGGCACGGTCGGCTACATGACCTCGCTGGGCGCCCCTGCGCCGATGCTCGCGGCAGCGGTTGCAGTGTTCATGGAGTTCATTGTCGGCATCCTGCTGATCCTGGGCTTCTACACTCGTCCGTTGGCCTTCCTGTTTGCCCTGTTCGTGCTGGGCACCGGGCTGCTTGGTCATCCCTTCTGGAACATGATCGACCCGGAGCGCGCCGCGAACATGACTCAGTTCCTGAAAAACCTCAGCATCTGCGGCGGCCTGCTGGCACTCGCAGTCAGCGGCCCAGGGCGCTACTCGGTCGACGGGCGCTGATTCAGTCGTCCAGGTCGTCGTGCCAGGCTGGGTGATCGCACGCTTCGTCATCGAGGTCATCCAGCAGCGCGTCGTCTTCCTCGACTTCGTCCTCGGCGCCTTGAGCGTCCGCTTCAGGGTCGTAGTCTTCATAGAGGAATTCATGATCGAGCAGATGATCATGTTCGGGTTCGTGCAGGTCGTCTTCGTCGCGCATGGTGCCTCCTGGAATGCTGGCACGCCTTATAGGCGCATCGTTCGCTGCGGTCAATGGCGTGCCATTAATGCTGACTTAATCAGCGGGCCTCAGCCTGAAAGCTCTCCCTTCAGAACGTTCGTTGCCCGCCTCGATGGCGGGCTTTTTTATGCGCATCGGGTGTCGACACACCGCCAACGTGAACTTCACGAGTTTATGACAAGCATTTTGACAATCTGACCTTGCTCCGTACTTTCTTTGGACCCGCCACTGGTTGGCGGGTTTTTCTTTTTCCGGGTATGTGAAATGTGTACCGAAAGTAGTCGCATCACTTGGCTGACCGCAGCAGTCGAAACCACCAACGCCCGAAAAAAATGAGTGAAGCCCGGCATTGAGCCGGGCTTTTACCAAGCTGCCAGCTGCAGGTCTGTGCCATTTGCTTACCCGTCATTTCGCTGTACACGCTTGCGGGGGTTGAAATAAGGTCACTCGAATGTACTGTATATGCATACAGTCATCGTGACTTCCAAATCATCCGCCTGCGCATTCACGAGTGCCCAGCCGGATGCGGAGGAACGCATCACGGTTGGATGGCAATCGTGCCAGGCCAATGATTTTATCGTCAGGAGTATTTATGACCGTAAATATCAGTAATCTAACGATCACTACCCCCATAGCCGTCTCTTCAACGAACCCCGTCGCGCTTGAACTCAACGGCGCTGTCGCCATCGCCGAGTTCCCGAGTGTGGTTAAAGTGCTCAGCGACGGGTCCGTCCAGTTCACAGCACCGACCAAAGGCGCTTCGAGCAAGAGCACCCATAGAACCCGTTGCGAGTGGTCAGAGACCCAGAACTGGACGCTGGCCAGCGCCCCAGACCACTGGAATCGCCAGACAATGACGTTGACCAAGGTCAACTTGGCGCAAAAGGTCGTCATCAGCCAGATGCACGTCAGGGGGGACGACAGTCCGCCAGTGAAGGTGTTCTGGAACAAGGGCAATATCACCATCGGCTTCCGGACGTCTTACAACCAGACCAACCCGGTGAACAGCACCCTCCTGCAGGGCGTGCCGCTCGGCACCAAATTCGATGTGATCATCCATGTCACCTCTGCCGGCATGGTCAAGGTGACCGCCAGATGCAACGGCGTCTCCAAGTCATCGAGCGAACTGCAACTCGATGATACCTGGGACACCCACTTGTTCGAGTTCCATGGTGGGGTCTACAACCAGGTCGACTACACCGATGCCACGCCGGCCGATGATGGTTCAGTGTGCATCATCAGCGACCTTTCGCTCAGCCATGGCTGAATGCCGGGCAAAATGAAAAACCCCACAGATTTTCATCTGCGGGGTTTTCGAATAGTGGAGGCCGAGGTCGGAATCGAACCGGCGTAGACGGATTTGCAATCCGGAGCATAACCACTTTGCTACTCGGCCTCAAAGTTCGGATCTAGCAGCTTGCGCTTCGCTATCTCCTTGAAACACCGCACCTTTTCAAGGGTTGCTGCGTTTCGATGGGCGCCATTATGTCCGCATTCTTTTCACCTTGCAACCCCCTGAACGAAAAAAAATTTCAACGGGTTCAAGGTGTTAGCGCAAGCGCCCAAGTTTACTCCACAAACCTACCACGGTGTTCTCAACCGTGCCGCTGGCGGCCATGCCGATTCGCTCCTGCAGGCTCTTGCGTTCGGCATAGTGCAGGTGGAACAGGCTGGCCGTGCGGGCGCGCTCACTGAGGTACTCGTCGCTGGTCTGCAGTGCATCGACCAGCTTGCGGTTCAATGCGGCAATGCCGAGCCAGACTTCACCGGTGGCGACCTCATCGATGTGCAACTGCGGGCGGTAGCGGGCCACGAAGTCCTTGAACAGCTGGTGGGTGATGTCCAGGTCTTCCTGGAACTTCTCCCGGCCTTTCTCGGTGTTCTCGCCAAACACGGTCAGGGTACGCTTGTACTCGCCGGCGGTCAGCACTTCAAAATCGATGTCGTGCTTCTTCAACAGGCGGTTGACGTTGGGCAACTGCGCCACCACACCGATCGAGCCCAGCACGGCGAAGGGCGCGCTGATGATCTTGTCGCCGATGCACGCCATCATGTAACCGCCGCTGGCCGCGACCTTGTCGATGCACACGGTGAGCGGGATGCCGGCCTGGCGGATGCGCGCCAGTTGCGAGGCCGCCAGGCCATAGCTGTGCACCAGGCCGCCGCCGCTTTCCAGGCGCAGCACCACTTCATCGCGAGGGTTGGCGAGGGTCAGCAGAGCGGTGATCTCGTTGCGCAGGCTCTCGGTGGCTGAGGCCTTGATGTCCCCGTCGAAGTCGAGCACGAACACCCGGCCCTTTTCATCAGCCTTGCCCTTCTTCTGCTGTTTTTCCGCCTTGGCCTGTTGCTTGCGCAGGGCCTTGAGCTGGGCTTTGTCAAGCAAGCCGCTTTCCAGGCGCTCGCGCAACTCCTTGTAGAATTCGTTGAGGCGGGTGACCTGCAACTGCCCACCGGCCTTGCGCCGCCCCTTGCCGCGCAAACCGGCAATGGCGGACAACACCACCAGGATGGCAATCACCAGGGTGGCGGTTTTGGCGAGAAAGCTTGCGTATTCGGCAAGAAACTCCACGTTGACTCCTTATGAACCTGCGCCCGATCGGCGCGAAACTGCTGCAAGCATACCGTTGCGCCCGTGCCCTCGCCAGCCGAGGTAAATGCTGGCAACACAGTTCAAACAACCTTTTCAAACGCTTGTATGTTTTTTCGTTGACAGCCTGTCTGGCGCATCCTAACCTCGCAGCAACCTTCAACGCCGGATACCGCAGTGGGCAATCTCTACCTGATCCGACATGGCCAGGCTTCCTTCGGTGCAGACGACTACGACGTCCTCTCCCCTGTCGGTGTGCGCCAGAGCCAGGCCCTGGGCGCACACCTCGCCCAGCTCGGCCTGCACCTGGACCGCTGCGTGGCGGGTGACCTGCGCCGGCAGCAGGACACTGCCCGGCACGCACTGCAGGCGATGAACGCCAGCGGTTGCCCGGTACCGGCCATTGAGACCGACCCTGCGTTCAATGAGTTCGACGCCGATGGGGTGATTCGTGCCCTGCTGCCCGGCCTGTTGACTGAGGAGCCGCATGCCCGGGAGATCCTGCGCAATGGTGCCCGCAACCGCAGCGAGTTCCAGCGCCTGTTCGCGCTGATGGTGCAGCGCTGGCACGCGGGCGAGCATGCCGATGACGGCCTGGAGACCTGGCAGGCCTTCACCGCACGGGTCGAAGCCGGCCTGCAGCGTGTGCTGGGCACTGCTGGCAGTGGCGAAAACATCGCCGTGTTCACATCCGGGGGCACCATCGCCGCCCTGCTTCACCTGGTTACCCGAATCACGCCCAGCCAGGCCTTTGCGCTGAACTGGCAGATCATCAACACGTCGCTCAGCCAGCTGAAATTCCGCGGCCGTGACGTGGCACTGGCTTCCTTCAACAGCCAAGCCCATGTGCAGCTGTTGAGGGCCCCGGAGCTCATCACCTACCGTTGAGCCCGGCCCGTTGTGTCCTTACGGACGCGAATATCACTTAACAAGGAAAACACCATGAGCGATGTAGCTAAAGCCGTCGAAGCGATGAAAGCAAAATTCAACCCAGCGGCTGCTGAAGGCCTGGACCTGGTGTTCGGCTTCAATATCACCGACGAAAACAAGCAATACGCGCTGATCGTCAAAGATGGCACCTGCGACATCCAGGAAGGTGAAAACCCGGATGCCAACTGCACCCTGGTGCTGGACAGCGAAACCCTGAAAGGCATCGTCAGCGGTGAAACCGACGGCATGCAGGCCTTCATGGGCGGCAAGCTGCGCGTCGAAGGCGACATGATGCTGTCGATGAAACTAAGCGAGCTGTTCCCTTCCTGAGTGCTGGGCACAACGCAGAATCAAAGAACCGAAGCCTGGCCGGCTTCGGTTTTTTTTTGCCTGGCATTCGGTGCAGTGATCGACCAGCAACACCCTCGCCTATATGGCGCCTGGCACGCTTGTTCCACTGCCGCCAGGCCATTAGATTAGCCAATAGTCCTTGCACCAGATAATAAGGAAATCGCATGACGCTCACCGACCAGTCCACCCAGGTACGCCCCGGCGAAGAACTCGACGCGGCCGTCATCGATCCTTATCTGAAGGGCCACATCGCCGGCCTCGAAGGCCTGCCGCGCATCAGCCAGTTCCCCGGGGGCGCGTCCAACCTCACCTACCTGGTCAGTTACCCGGGCCGTGAATTCGTGTTGCGCCGCCCGCCCTTCGGTCACAAGGCCAAGTCGGCCCATGACATGGGCCGCGAGTTCCGCATCCTCAACCAGCTCAACAGCGGATTCCCGTATTGCCCCAAGGCCTACGTCCATTGCACCGACGAGTCGCTGATCGGGGGAGAGTTCTACGTGATGGAACGGGTCAAGGGCGTGATCCTGCGCTCCGACATCCCCGCCGAGCTGGGCCTGGACGCCAGCCGCACCGAGGCCCTGTGCAAAAGTTTCATCGACCGCCTGGTCGAGTTGCATCAAGTGGATTACCAGGCCTGTGGCCTGGCCGACCTGGGCAAGCCGGAAGGATACGTGCAGCGCCAGATCGAGGGCTGGACCAGCCGCTACGAAAAAGCCCTGACACCCGATGCGCCACGCTGGGAGAACGTGATCGCCTGGCTGCACGAGAAGATGCCCGCCGACCACCCGCGCCCAGGCATCGTGCACAACGACTACCGCTTCGACAACGTCATCCTCGACGCCGACAACCCCATGCGCATCATCGGGGTGCTGGACTGGGAGATGGCCACCCTGGGTGATCCCTTGATGGACCTGGGCAACAGCCTGGCCTACTGGATCGAGGCCAGCGACCCGGCGCCGGTGCAACTGATGCGCCGCCAGCCAAGCAATGCCCCAGGCATGCTCACGCGCCGCCAGTTCGTCGACTACTACGCCGAGCGCGCCGGCATCCACCTGGACAACTTCGATTACTACTATTGCTACGGCCTGTTCCGCCTGGCCGGCATCGTCCAGCAGATCTACTACCGCTACTACCACGGCCAGACCCAGGACAAACGCTTCGCCCAGTTCATTCACATGAACCGGCTGCTGGAGCAGATGAGCCTGCAAGTCATCGGCAAGTCCACGCTCTGATGCCAGACAACAAGGAAAACAGCATGTCCAAGACCCAACTGTTCGACCTCGACGGCAAGATCGCTTTCGTCTCCGGTGCCAGCCGTGGCATCGGCGAGGCCATTGCCCATCTGCTGGCCCAGCAAGGCGCCCACGTGATCGTCTCCAGCCGCAAGCTGGAGGGTTGCCAGCAGGTGGCGGAGGCGATCATTGCAGCGGGTGGCAAGGCTACGCCGGTGGCCTGCCATATTGGTGAGCTGGAGCAGATCCAGCAGGTGTTCGCCGGCATCCGTGAACAGTTCGGGCGCCTGGACATCCTGGTCAACAATGCAGCCACCAACCCACAATTCTGCAACGTGCTCGACACCGACCCGAGTGCCTTCCAGAAGACCGTCGACGTAAATATCCGCGGCTACTTCTTCATGTCGGTGGAAGCCGGCAAGCTGATGCGTGAAAACGGTGGTGGCAGCATCATCAACGTCGCCTCGATCAACGGCGTTTCGCCGGGCCTGTTCCAGGGCATCTATTCGGTGACCAAGGCGGCGGTGATCAACATGACCAAAGTGTTCGCCAAGGAATGCGCGCAGTTCGGCATTCGTTGCAACGCCCTGCTGCCGGGCCTGACCGACACCAAGTTCGCCTCGGCCCTGGTGAAGAACGACGCCATCCTCAATGCCGCGCTGCAGCAGATCCCGCTCAAGCGCGTGGCCGACCCCAAGGAAATGGCCGGTGCCGTGCTGTACCTGGCCAGCGATGCTTCCAGCTACACCACCGGTACCGCGCTGAATGTCGACGGTGGTTTCCTGTCCTGATCATCGCTTGCCGGCCTCTTCGCCGGCTTGCCCGCTCTCACAGGTACTGCACAGCGCCTTGTGGGAGCGGGCAAGCCCACGAAGAGGCCGGTACTGCATCGCCGTTACAGACAGGTGGCCGCCGCCGCCCGACGCTGCAGGGCCACTCCGTCATTCTTCTGCGCATAGTAATCCACCCGCGTCCCACCCGCCTGCGGGTACACATCCACGAACGACTCCGCCTCGCGGGTATAAACCGTCAACCCACCCTGCTTGCGCGGTTCCAGGTAGCCGCTGGCGTCGTCGCCGAACACTTCCTCTTTCTGCCAGCTGAACTGGATGCACTGGGCCACCAGCTCCGGCGCCTTGCGCGAGTCAAGCTGGGCTGTCGGCTTGCCAGCGCGTGCCGCATCCATGGTCGCGCTCGCGCAACCGACCAACACCAGCGCCGCAGCCATCGGCAGAATTGCTCGCATGTTCCATCCTCGGGGCAAAAAAGAAAGCGACTCTAGCACCGCAAGTGAATTGTCCCAAGCGGGCCGCTGTCGCATCTGTTACATACCCCTCAAGGAGATTGCCATGAAAACCAACCACCTTCTGCCTGCACTACTGCTGGCCAGCCTGCCGATGATGACCCTGGCTGCCCCTTCGGCCGAAGAAAGCGTCAAGGCACCGGAAACCCATAACCGCGAACTCAAGGTCGGCGACAAGGCGCCCGACCAATACAAACGCGACGATGCGGCCCTGAGCGACTGGAAAGCCAAGGGCCTGCCCGCACCGGAAAAGGAAAGCCACTGGGTGCGCATGGGGGATCACTATGTGCTGGTTCAGACGACTAATGGCGTAGTGCTTGCCATCCACCCTGCCTCCTGAGCGCCATTCATCGCTTGCGCAGCAAAATCTTGCGGGTCAAGGAAACCAAATGGATCGATTCCAGTCTCAGTTAGTGTCCCGTAAACCTATGCGGATCAAGGACCTAAATCGAGATGACCCGCTTTGCAAGCTTTTCACTGATCGCCGCTATCCTGCTTTTGTCGGGCTGCTATCACCACCACTACCGTGATGACGGCGGCTGGCGCGACGACGACCGCGGCCACCGTCACCACCACCGGCACGATCGCGACGATGACGACGACCGCCAATGGCGCAGTGACCGTTACGATCGTTGAAGCGTCTTCCCTACCCTGGCCCGCCGCCCATCCGTGCGGCACCTTAACCTGATGATTCCTCTGAGGTTCCAATCATGCGTCTGACTCTACCTTCCCTCGCCCTTGGCCTGCTGCTGTGCCAGGGCGCTTTCGCCGGTGACGGTACTGCCGCCATTGGCGGTGGCCTGGGTGGTGTCCTGGGCAACGTTGTCGGTCAGCAGATGGGCGGCCGCACTGGCGCAGCCATCGGCGCCGGTCTCGGCGGTGCCGCCGGTAGTGCAGTAGCGGCGAAGAAAGGCAACCGTACCGAAGCCGCCATTGGCGGTGGCCTGGGCTCGGCCGGCGGCTCGCTGCTGGGTGGCGCAGTAGGTGGCAGGACCGGTTCTACCATCGGTGCAGGTCTGGGCGGCGCGGCCGGTGGCGCCTTGGGCAACCACCTGGGCGACAACGGTGGCAGCAGCAAGCACCGCCATCACCGTCGCCACTGAGTGACGTCAAGCGAAAGGGCCGCATCGTGCGGCCCTTTTCATTTACCCTTGGCTGCAAACCCTGCAGCACATCAACACCACCTTCACCGCAAGCTGCCACACTGACTGCTACTGTCTTTCGTGCCCCCTTGAGTGAAGGAACACCCTCGCCCCATGAACCAGGAATTGCTCTGGGTACTCGGCCTGCTGGCTGTCGTCGTCATCCTCTTCGTCATCAACCGCCCGCGCATGGACGTGGTCGCCCTGCTGGTGATCCTCGCCTTGCCACTGTCGGGCATCCTCACCGTGGAACAGGCCCTGGCCGGTTTCAGCGACCCCAACGTGGTACTGATCGCCGCCCTGTTCGTGATCGGCGAAGGGCTGGTACGCACCGGCATCGCCTACCGCATCGGTGAATGGATGAGCGAAAAGGCCGGTAACAGTGAGGCACGGCTGCTGGTCTTGCTGATGGTCTCGGTGGCCGGGCTGGGCTCGGTGATGAGTTCGACCGGCGTGGTGGCGATCTTCATCCCGGTAGTGCTCAGCATTGCCGCGCGCCTGAAACTGTCGCCCAGCCGGTTGATGATGCCGCTGAGCTTCGCCGGCCTGATCAGCGGCATGCTCAGCCTGGTGGCCACGCCCCCCAACGTGGTGGTGCACAGCGAACTGGTACGCCATGGCGCGCCCGGCTTCAGCTTTTTCAGCTTCACCCCGTTCGGCCTGGTGGTGCTGGTGCTCGGCATCGGCTACATGCTGCTGACCCGCAACTGGCTCAATGGCGAAACGCGCAAGGACGGCCGCGTGGAAAGCCGCCGCACACTGCTTGACCTGGTGCTTGACTACAAGCTCAACGGCCGCGAACGGCGCCTGCGCATCCGCCCCAGGTCGCCACTGATCGGCCATACCCTGGGCGAGCTGGAACTGCGCACCAGGCATGGCGCCAACGTCATCGGCATCGAACGCCAGCACAAGTTCACCACCCGGGTGATCGCCGCCGACTCAGGCACCGTCCTGCAGCAAGGCGATGTGCTGCTGCTCGACCTGTTCGCCAAACGCGACGACCTGCGCACCCTGTGCCAGACCATGCAACTGGAACCGCTGCATTTCAAGGCCGCCTATTTCATCGACCAGTCGCAGGACCTGGGCATGGCGGAGGTGTCGCTGCCGCCGGGCTCGCAGCTGATCGGCAAGAGCATTCTGGAACTGGCCTTCCGCACCCGCTATGACCTCAATGTGGTTGGCCTGCGCCGCGAGCAGGCGGCCATTGAAGAACAACTGGTGGAAGAGAAGCTGCGCCTTGGCGACACGCTGCTGGTGGTCGGCCCATGGAAAGCCGTGCGCCAGCTGCAGAGCCAGCCAAAGGACTTTCTGGTGTTGAGCCTGCCGGCCGAGATCGATCAGGTGGCGCCAGCCCGCGCCCGTGCACCCCATGCCCTGCTCAGCCTGGCAGTGATGGTCGGGTTGATGGTCAGCGGCGCAGTACCCAATGTCATCGCCGCGCTGATCGGCTGCCTGCTGATGGGCGCCGGGCGCTGCATCGACATGAACAGCGCCTACCGGGCCATTCACTGGCAGAGCCTGGTGTTGATCGTCGGCATGCTGCCGTTCGCCCAGGCGCTGCAGAAAACCGGCGGCATCGACCTGGCCGTGGGTGGCCTGGTCAGCCTGCTGGGCGGTGCCGGGCCGCTGGCCATGCTGGCCTGCCTGTTCATGGTCACGGCCATCATCGGCCTGTTCATCTCCAACACCGCCACCGCCGTGCTGATGGCCCCGGTGGCGATCAGCACGGCCACTCAGCTGGGCCTGTCGCCCTACCCGTTCGCCATGACCGTCGCCCTGGCAGCATCGGCAGCATTCATGACGCCGGTGTCTTCACCCGTCAACACCCTGGTGCTCGGCCCGGGTCAGTACCGCTTTGCCGACTTCGTCAAAATCGGTGTGCCTTTCACCGTACTGGTTATGCTGGTCACGGTGCTGATGGTGCCTTGGTTCTTCGGTCTTTAGGCAACATGGCGAGGATTGGAGGCTATTTGACATCAACTTGCACGAACACGGCAGATTGACATCAAGCACCCGGTGCCAACACACTGACACGCCAATGCCCCAGGTGCTTATAGCCGTTGTCCTGGATTTCGTTTCCGCTTGTCGGTCGAGCCTATGGTTTTTCCAGCACAATCGCGTTTGTTGCCCTACCTTGCGCTGTTCGCCCTGACCTTCGCCCTGACCCTCGGCGGGATCCTGGCCCGGCCGATCGAATCATTATCACTGTTCTGGCCGGTCAATGCGGTGCTGGCCGGGGTGCTCTTGCGTTACCCGCGCCAGGCCAGCCTGGTGGGCTTTGGCCTGGTGTGGCTGGCCATGGTCGCCGCCGACCTGGCCTGTGGCAGTGCCTGGGCTCCCGCCCTGTGGTTCAACCTGTGCAACCTCGGCGTGGTGGTGACGGTGTGGTGGTTGCTTTCGCGCTTGCCCCGCCTGCATAGGCGGATGCGTACCCCGCATGGCGTGCTCAGTGTTTTCGGCGCCTGCGCAGCGGGTGCCGTGGTGGCGGCCAGCATGGCCTGCGTAATGGCTACACCGTGGTTCGAGAAGTCGCTGGAGGCCACCTGGCTGGCCTGGTTCAGCGAACAGTTCTCGACCAGTGTGCTGGTGCTGCCGGTGCTGCTCACCGCCCATTCGCCCCGTGTACTGATGCGCAGCGGCGCCCAGGCTATCCGCCTGGCGCCCTTGTTGGTGCTGCTGGCCTCACTGGCCTTGAGCATCGCCTTCGGCGGCCCTGGCGCCATTGCCTTTCCGATTGCCGCGCTACTGTGGTGTGCCTGGACGTACTCGCCTTTTCTGGTTTCGTTGCTGGCGCTTACCGCTGGCAGCACACTGATCGTGGCGGTGGCGCAGAACCTCATGCACTTCAGCGTGCCGCAGAGCGAGCCTGGGGTCACCACGCTGATGTCGGCGCGCCTGGGGATCGCCATGCTGGTCCTCGGCCCGCTGGTCGTCGCCTGCGTCAGCCAGGCCAACCGCAGCCTGCTGGCGCGCCTGGCGCACCAGGCCACCATCGACCACCTCACCGGCCTGCTCAGCCGCAGTGCCTTTACCCGGCGCGCCAATGCCCTGCTCGACAGCCGTCAGCAGCATGGGCTGCCGCTGACCTTGATGATGCTCGACATCGATCATTTCAAATCGATCAACGATTGCCATGGTCATGCGGTCGGTGACCAGGTCCTGCGCCAGTTCGCCAGTACCCTGCAGGAGCAGTTGCACGACGAAGCGCTGCTGGCTCGCCTGGGCGGTGAAGAGTTCGTGGTGGTGCTGCCGGGGCTACCACCGGAACAGGCCACGTTCACCGCCGAACGTCTGCGCCGCGCCGTGCAGGACCTGCATGCGGCTCAGGGCGATACGCGCTTGCAGATCACCGTCAGCATTGGCCTGGCTGGCTGCGCCGCGGACGAGAGCGCGCCGAGCCTGGACGACCTGCTGGCGCGCGCCGATCAGGCGCTGTACCGGGCCAAGGCGCATGGCCGCAATCGCGTCGAGCAGGCCGAGGCGCAGCGCCAGGTCATCTGAGTCAGTTCAGCAGGTCCCAGGACAGCTTGGCGATCAGTACGCACAGCAGGATCAGGAACAGCCCGCGCACAAAGCCCGCGCCCTTGCGCACCGCCAGCCAGATCCCGGTCAGCGCACCGAGGATATTGCACGCAGCCATCGGCAGGGCGATGGCGTAAAGCACATTGCCCGACGGCACGAAGAACACCAGCGCTGCCAGGTTGGTGGCGATGTTGACCACTTTCGCCGATGCCGAGGCATGCAGGAAGTCGAGGGCAAAGAAGCGGATGAACAGGAAGATCAGGAAACTGCCGGTGCCCGGGCCGAACAAGCCGTCATAGAAGCCGATCGCACCGCCGATCAGCACCGCCAGGCACTGCTCCCGGCGGCCGATCCTGGCCGGCTTGTGCAAGGTGCCAAAGTCCTTCTTGCAAAAGGTGTAGATCGCCATCAGCACGATCAGCACCAGCACCGCCGGGCGCATCACGCTCGGCGGAACTCGCGAAACCGTGGCCGCTCCGGCAAACGACATGACAAAGGCACTGAGCGCTGCCGGCACGATCAATCCCCAGTCCAGGGTCACCTTGCGAATGAATGAGCGAGCCGCAAAGGCCGTGCCGCACACCGAGGCCAGCTTGTTGCTGCCCAGCAGCGCCGCCGGCTGCGCCGTGGGCAGCACGTTGAACAGCGCCGGGATCTGAATCAGCCCGCCGCCACCGACGGCGGCATCGATCAGGCCGGCAGCGAAAGCGAACAGAGAAAGTACGGCGATATCCATCATGGTGCGGTCCTGGCAGTGAAAACAGACCGCAAGGCTAATCAATCCAGCGCGCTTGTGTTGAAATGCCGCATTGCGAAAACTGCAATCAGGAGCACTCCATGGCATTGAACATGCTGCGCGAAATCCAGGCATTCGTCAGTGTTGCGCACAAGCGCAGCTTCGTCGCCGCCGCCCGTGCCCTGGGCCGTTCGCCCAGCGCAGTAACCCGCGCGGTGCAAACCCTGGAGGACAACAGCGGGTGCAAGCTGCTCAACCGGAACGCCAACGCGGTTACGCTAACCGAAGCCGGTGAACGCCTGCTGCCCCATGCCGAGCGCTTGCTGGATGTGCAACGCGACGCGGCCGATGAACTGGCTGCGCTCACAGGTACTGCGCAAGGCTGGGTGCGCTTTGCCGCGCCGCAACTGCTCGGCGAGCACGTATTGCCGGGTGTGCTGGCCAGTTTCAGCCAGCGCCATCCGCAAGTGACCCTCGACGTGCAATACGGCGATGCCGCCTTCGACCCGTTGCACGGCAAGTTCGATTTCGTGGTCCGCGGCGCCTTTGCGCAGTCCAGCGAACTGATTGGGTACCCACTGTGGCGCTATCACCGCCACTTGTATGCCAGCCCGGCCTACGTCGCCCGCGCCGGCATGCCGGAACGGCCCGAGCAGCTGGACCAGCATGCCCTGATCCTGCACACCGCGCCGCGCATCCTCAAAGCCTGGCATTTCTGCCGTGACGGCCAGATCACCAGCCTGCGCCCTCATCCGCGCTTGCGCCTGGGCTCTGGCGACGCGGTGTACCACAGCACCTTGGCCGGGGCCGGCATCGCACGCCTGGCAGACTGGGTGGCAGAAGCACAGGTGAAGGCGGGACGCCTGGTGCGGGTATGCGCGGATTACCGGCTGACCTCAAGCACCGGCCAGGACCCGCAGATGCACGCGGTGTACCCCTCTGGCGAGCTGCCAGCGCGCGTGCGTGAGTTGCTGCTGGCCTTGCGCCAGGCCGGCTCAGCCGCCTCTGAACGCGCCAGGTAGAGGCTGCTCAATTTCTGCTCAATTTAACAGAGCCCGCAAATTACCTGGCCTGCAGAACTTTATCCACAGACCTACCCACGTTTTTTGTGGACAGATTTCCTCGGACAATTAAGGACTTATCGCACAGTGATCGCCGAGACAACGTCCAGCGGTGCAGCCGGGGGAGGACCATCAGGATCTGGCAGCAGTCTGGCCCGTCCAACGAGGCAGACGGGCCGAAAGGGGTGAGAAGAATCAGCTTGGCGGAATGGTGCCCAACAAGCCGATCAGAACGGTCAACAGCAGAAAGCCACCCAGAAACAGCGCGAGCTTGCCCATCGGAACCTCTTCATTGTGATAGCAGGGACGAACAGCATTGTGCGCGTCAGGCTGATACGGTTACAGATTCAGGTTCAAGGAAAAAAAGCAGATCAGATGACCCGCTCGCCTCCCACACTGTCGCCTGTGCTAGGGTCAGATGCTCGCAGACAAAGGAGCCTCGCATGACTGCTATCGCCGCCAATGCCGCATTGTTGCTGATCGACCTGCAGGTCGGTATCCATCACCCACGCCTGGGCCGACGCAACAACCCTGAGGCCGAATTGCGCATGGGCGAACTGCTCGCGGCATGGCGCCTGGGAGGGCGGCCCATCGTGCATGTGCGGCATGTGTCCCGCTCACCCGACTCGGTATTCTGGCCAGGCCAGGCGGGCTGTGAGTTCCAGCCGGCGTTTACACCACTGGCCAGCGAAACGGTGTTCGACAAGCATGTACCGGACGCTTTCGCCAACTCGGGCCTGGAGCGCTGGCTGCACGTTCGCGGCATCGGCGAACTGGTGATTGCCGGCGTCATCACCAACAACTCGGTGGAATCCACGGCGCGCTCGGCAGGCAATCTCGGTTTCGATGTCGTGGTCGTGGCAGACGCCTGCTTCACCTTCGACCAGCAAGACTGGCAAGGCCGGCTCTGGCCTGCCGAGGATGTGCATGCATTGTCGTTGAGCAACCTGGCACTGGATTACGCCCGGATCCTGGAGAGCCACGCGGTCTGTACCGGCCTGTTGGGGGCGGCGTAGCCAAAAAACGCTCACAATGGACAGAACGCGCAGCCATTTACGCTGCGCGGCTACTTGTAACATTCAGTTTCATGTTGCCCGCCGACAGTAGCCAGCCCAACGCACCTGATCGAGGCTACTTCCGTGTTGCAACGTCTGTTCTGCTCCGTGTCCCTGCTCACCCTGGCCGTTTCCGCTGCGCATGCCGCCGACTCACTCGACACGCCGCGCCTGGCCGGCATCGACAATTTCCGCGATATAGCCGGCACCACCAGCGCCTATACCACCGGCCATGATGGCGTCATGCGTAGCGGGGTGTTCTACCGCTCCAACGCCCTGACCCCTACGGCGGCCGACCTCGCAATCCTCAACGGCCTTGGCATCAGCAATGTCTACGACCTGCGCACCCCCAGCGAAATCGCCAGCACGCCCGACACCCTGCCAGCAGGCGCCAGCTACACCAACATCGACATAATCGGCAGCACCACCTCGGGCTCGAACATCACCAACATCTCGTTCATCAGCGCAGCCCAGGCGCGGGCGATGATGCAGGACACCAACCGCGCCTTCGTCAGCGATGCCGGCATGCGCGGGCAGTTCAGCGTGCTGTTCAACGAACTGGCCAACGCCGACGGTGCCGCGCTGTTCCACTGCACCGCAGGCAAGGACCGCACCGGCTGGACCGCGGCCGTGCTGCTGAGCATTGCCGGGGTCGACGAAGCGACCATCATGAACAACTACCTGGCCACCAACGACTACACCGCCACGCGCGTGGCGGCGACGCTGGCGGCCATGCCGGCGAGCATGGCCGCCATCTACGCGCCGCTGCTCGGTGTCGAAGCCAGCTATCTGCAGGCTGGGCTGGATGAGGTCACCGCCGAGTACGGGACCATGGACAATTACCTCAAGGCAGGCCTTGGGCTGTCGCAAGAAACCCTCTATGTGCTGCGCGGCAAGATGGTGCGCTACGGCACGCTGCCAGGCGAAGCCGGCCTGCTGGGCAACGCAGCTGCCGGTGCACAGCTGCTGGGGCAGTTGCAGGACACCCCGTTGTCGGGCACCTACAGCGCCTACAACTACTACCTGCAGTCAGCCATCGACGCTGGCACGCTGGGGCGCGTCGAGTCGACCGTGGGGGGCCAGGTGCATGCCGACGCCGCCAGCTTCCTGCTGCGCCAAGGGGCGATGATCGACCGTGCGGCCGCGCCGTTTGCCGATGGCCCCGACCTCAAGGTCGGCCAGTCGCGCCTGTGGAGCACTGCGCTGACCGGCTACCTGGGCACCGACGGTTCCTCCCGCGCGGCCAGCAGCAACGAGCACAGCCAGGGGCTGATGGTCGGGCTGACCCAGCGCTTCTCCGAGCAGCTCAGCGCCCATGCCGGTTTCGGCTACAGCAATGGCAATGTCGGCGGGGCCGGTGGCGAGGCGGACACCGACCTGACCTTCCTCAGCCTGGGGGCGCGCTTTGCGCCCAATGGCCTGGAACGTGGCCTGTTCATCGACGCCGATGCCAGCGCCGGCTGGCTCGACTATTCCAGCAAGCGTGAGCTCGGTGGCGGCCTGGGCACGGCGAAGGGCGACAGCCATGGCACGCTGGCTGGCGGCAGCCTGACACTGGGCTATCGCCTGCCCACCGCCGCCCTGCTGCTGGAGCCGAGCCTGGGGCTGCGGGTCAGTCGCGTTGAGGTGGAGGGTTTCACCGAGAAAGGCAGCGAGCTGGCCCTGCAGGTCGATGACCTGCAACAAACCCGACGCACCGCCGTGGCCAACCTCCAGGCCTCGTTCGCGCCAGTCGCCATGGGCAGCTGGCAGCTGGTGCCAGGCGTCGAGGTGGGTTACGAGCATGTGCTGGGCGACCGCCAGGTCGACAGCGAAGGCCATTTGCTGGGGCTTGATATCGCGCAGCGGGCGGCCTTCGACAATCGCGACCAGTTCACCGGCGGCGTCAACCTGATGGCCAACCTTGGGGCGCTGAGTGTCGGGGCCGAGGTGGCAGCCATGGGTGGGGGTGACAGCCATGGGGTCAGTGGCAGCCTCAAGGGCAGCTACGCGTTCTGAAGATCATGGGGCCGCTGGGCGGCCCCGACTATCGGCGCCGCAGATCGGCGGGGTTGATCCCGAAGGCAAGCTTGAAGTACTGGGCAAACCGCCCGGCATTGCTGAAACCATGGCGCAAGGCAACCTCCGCCACCGACCCGCCCTCCCCGCGCGCCAGCACCGCTCGCGCCTGCTCCAGCCGAACTTGCCGCTGATAGCCGACGATCGACGTGCCGGCAAAACGCCGGAAGCCCTCCTGCAACGCACGCAGGCTGACATTGGCCAACCCCGCCAGCTCGCTACCACTGACCTGCCTGGCCGGGTGTTCGCGCAGGTAGGCCATGGCCAGTTTCACATGCCGCGGCGCAATGGCTGGCACCGGGCTGCGCAACGCCTCGCTGTAGTTGTGTGGCCAGGTTTCCAGCAGCGCGTCGACCAGCATCTCCTGCAAGCGCACAGGCATCAGCAGGCCCGTGTTGATCAGTTGATCGAACTCGGTTCCGGTTGCCAGTTCGAGCAAGGCCCGGATGCCAGGCAGTGCGCAGTTGCCCAGGTCAACCTGTGGCGTAAAGCGAATCGGCGCAGGCAAGGGTTGTTCGAGCAGGGTCGACAGCCGTTCGGCGAACGCGCCACGGCGAATCGACATGCCGCATTGAGCATGCCCGTCGGTGATGCGCACCGAGCGGATGTCGAGCTTGTCCACCGCCAGGCCCACCTGAGCACCGCCGATCGACTCGCCGCGGTGGTCGAAAATGATCTTGCCCGCAGTGGGCAGCACAAAGGTGATTTCGTCCTGCGGTGTTGGCAGGACGAGGGTGAAGTCGCCCTGATAATGCATGCGTCGCACGCTCATGCCGTCGAAGCGGCCATAGACGCCACCGATGGCAATGCCATCGCCCAGCGGCGGCATGTCGGCATACAGGTTGCCGTAAAGCTGGGTGAACAAGGCGGCGAATTCGTCGCTGCGCATGTCGCTGGAGCGGAGCATGAACGGCTTGCGGGTCGTGCCGGGATACACCGTGTTGCACACCTTGTGCCACGAAAAGGGACCCGCACACTATCAACTTCGCATGACAGGCAGGTGACGCCGGCTAGCGGGTTCGCCTGAGTTTTTCTGCCTTCAAGCGCCGGTAGAGGGCCATCATCGGCCGCAGCAGCGCCAGCCGGTCAAATATCGACAGGGCATGCAGGTCGGTGCGCGAAGGCCTCTGGTAGCCCAGGTTCCAGGTGAAGTAGTAGGCCTGGATGTTCTTGTCGGTGTGGATCAGCGTATTGAGGGCCGCGTCATAGTGCATCGGCCCACCGTCCGGGTGCCCGGGCGGGCGCTGCAGAACCTGCGCAAGAAAGTCACGCAGTTTGCCCACGCTCTTGCCGTTCACCGCATAGAAGTGCGACAGGTGGATGGGACGATCAACCGGTGCCCAGCCGGGGTTATCGGAATTGCCCTCGCAGGAATGGCCGAGGTAGGCGATGTCCCAGTCCATGCCTTGCAGGGATTCGATGGCCTTTTTGCCAAACGGGCCGATGCGCCGGGAAAACTGGATGTCGTCTTCCATGATGAGGATGTTGTCGACATTCAGGCGCACGGCTTCTTCCAGTATCTGCATATGGCTCATGAAGCAGCCCCGGGCGCCGATGCTGGGGAAGCCCTGTTGGTCAGTGGGCGTCACAGCTGGGAAGAAGCCGATCTTTTCGTCATCGATGTGGAAGCCGTTGCGGGCGAATTCGGCCTCGGTTTCTTCGCGGCGATCCGTTCTGGACGGGATGTTGATGATTCGGGTCCGATCAAAAAAGTCGATCACATTCATCGTTCAGGTCCTTGGCGCAGCCGATCAGAAGGCGAACAGATGGCTGATGAACTGGCCACAAAGGGCGCCAAATACCATGACTGGCAGCACCACCAGCTCCCGCTTGATGCTCAGCATGCCCAGCTGGTGGCTGACCTTGAAGATCAGGAACAGCGTGAAGAAGGTGTGCAGGGCCACGCCCCACAACGCATAGGTCACCCCGCCGATGGCCAGCAGCAACGGCATCAGGGTGAACAGCGCTACCACCCGAATGATGTTGTCCATGGCCATGTACTTGGTCAGCCCGAGGGCCATCCATATCTGTTGCGTCAGGCCGTAGCGCAAGGTGAACAGCGACAACGACAGGATCGCCATCATCTGCCCGGCCTCCTGATACCGGGCGTCATAAAGCCAGTGGATGATCAGCGGGCTGGCAGTGAACAGGAAGCCGCAGGTGAACAGGGTCAGCACATCGAAGATCAGCCTGAAACGGAAATACAGGTGGCGCAGGCGGTCCATGTCACCGGTCCTGGCCGCCTCGCTGAAGGCCGGCAAGGCCACTGCCCCGGCCAGCCGCTGCAGGCTGAGCTGGAAGGCTGCCAGAATGCCCACCGCAATCGAATACACCCCCAGCTGCGCCACCGTCATGCTGCCGCCGAACCAGATCCGGTCCCCCTGCATGGCCAGTACGCCGACCGCAGACGACAGGAACACCCAGCGGCCGTAGTTGACGATCTCGCGCAGCGCGGCCGGGTCCCATTGCGGGCGGTCCCTGTGGCCTGGGAAGATCAGGTGGCTGAGCACCGTGGTGACCAGGGTCGAGACCAGACCCGCAGCCACCAGCGCCCAGATGGACCGCGTGAGGTAGCCGATCACCAGCATCACCACCAGGCCGGCGATTTGCGATACCAGCTCGACCAGCACCACCTTTTTCTGCTGGAAGGTGCGGATGGCCACATCGATCTTGGTCGACTGGAAGGCAAAGATGATCGCGAAAAAGCCAGTGACAGCCAGCACCGCAGGCAACTCCGGGGCGGCGTAGGTGGAATGTGCCGGCCACATTGCAAAGTGCTGGGACACCCAGGAGGCCAACGCCACCAGTTGCATCACCACGAACAGCCCAAGGCCGCGAATGATCTGCAGCGACCAGATCGTGTTGAGGAACAGCGGCTCGTCGCCGCGGGGGCTCTGGATGATGTTCTGCCGCAGGCCGACATCGGACAGCAACAGCAGCAACACCGAAACCGTGGTGGCAATGGCCATGAGGCCGAACATCTCTGGCAACAGCAAGCGGGTGATGATCAGGTTGCCGCCCAGGCGTATGACCTGGGAGGCCACGATGGAGCCGATATTCAGCGCCCCAGCCAACAACACGCGTTTGCGAAGACTATGCGAGGACGACAGATCGATCGTAGACATGGCACCCACTGACCCGGCTTTTAAGACGTTACTATAGTCTCAATCTGCCATGCTGCTAATGCGTGGCTGCCGATGGCGGCGATCCTGCCTTGGGCCAGGGTCAGGAACCTATCGGCTACACTGCCGGTCCTTGACGAGAGCGGACGGCCCCGCGCAATTTGGCTGCCGATAGCGCCCATGGCTTTCACGAGATTGCATCGTTGACCCCTTCAAAGCCCCTCGCCTCACATCACCGTGCCCTGGACTGGCTGAATTTCTTCCTGGCCGACGTACGCGACGGCCTGGGGCCGTACCTGGCCATCTACCTGCTTGCCGTGCACCAGTGGCAAGCAGCTAGCATCGGCCTGGTGATGAGCCTGGCGGGCATCGTCGCGCTGCTGGCGCAAACGCCGGCCGGAGCGTTGATCGACAGCACCAGGGCCAAGCGCGCGGTGGTGGTGATCGCCGCCCTGCTGGTGACCGGCAGTTGCCTGCTGCTACCGTGGATCTCGTCGTTCGCCGGGGTAGCCTTGACCCAGACGGTCGCGGCCCTGGCAGGCTCGGTGTTCGCGCCAGCGATTGCCGCCATATCGCTTGGCATCACCGGCCCGAAGGCATTCACCCGCCGGGTCGGGCGCAACGAAACGTTCAACCACGCCGGCAATGCCTGCTCGGCGCTGCTGGCCGGCGGCCTGGCGTACCTGTTCGGCCCGGTGGTGGTGTTCTACCTGATGGCGGTCATGACCGTGGCCAGCATCGTGGCCACGGTCCGGGTACCCGCTGCGGCCATCGACCACCAACTGGCTCGCGGCCTTGGCCATGGCCCGATGGCGGCTGACCACCCTGCCGGGCTGAAGCTGCTGCTGCACAACCGCACGCTGTTGATCTTCGCCGTGTGCTGCGCGCTGTTTCACCTTGCCAACGCAGCGATGCTGCCACTGGTGAGCCAGAAGCTGTCACAGATTGACCTGCGCCTGGCCACCCCGCTCACCTCTGCCTGCATTGTCGCGGCGCAATTGGTGATGGTGCCGATGGCGCTGCTGGTCGGCGCCAAGGCCGAGCAATGGGGGCGCAAGCCGTTCCTGCAGGCCGGCTTTCTCATCCTGCCGATACGGGGTGCGCTTTATCTGGTTTCCGACAACCCGTTCTGGCTGGTAGG
This sequence comes from Pseudomonas sp. NBRC 111130, assembly GCF_001320485.1. Lineage (NCBI taxonomy): Bacteria > Pseudomonadati > Pseudomonadota > Gammaproteobacteria > Pseudomonadales > Pseudomonadaceae > Pseudomonas > Pseudomonas sp. NBRC 111130. Next base: position 79,665 of record NZ_BCBG01000016.1, on the reverse strand, counting down.
CGTGCAATTGCTCGACGGTATTGGCGCGGGCATCTTCGGCGCACTGTTGCCCATCGTGGTCAAGGACCTGACCGAAGGCAGCGGGCGCTTCAATGTCAGCCTCGGCGCGCTGACGGCGACGTTCGGGCTGGGCGCGGCGCTGAGCCCTGGAATCGCCGGGCTGGTGCTGCAGGCCGCTGGCTACGATGCAGCGTTTCTTGCCCTGGCGGCCATTGCCGCAGTCGCCTTCGTGCTGGTGCTGGTGGCATTGCCTGAAACCCGACCAGGCAGCTCGCCGTCGCCCTCGGCCACACCTGTCGAGTCAACCTGAACTGCTCGGGATGCGTGATTACTGCAGGCAAGCACGCACACCTCCCCAAAAAGGACTAGGGCGCCAGACTCACGCCGTTACAACGCCCCTTCGTGGAGAAATCGCTGATCAGCCGTGCCTTGTCCACCCTCATCAGGATCGTGCAGCCACCCGGATGGGTCACGTCATCCCAGTAGTTGGTATGGACCATCACGTTGCCCTGCATTTCAGCGGTGCTGCCCACGACCTCCTTGCGCACATACGTGGTGTCGCGATACCAGCCCAGTTGCACCCCAGCACCATCAGGCAAAGGCTCCATGCGCCCGGGCGGGCCGAAGAAGTCAATCGCCTGTTTGGCGTCACGCCCCTGCCATTGATGGCTGGCACGCAGCTCCGGCAGGGTCGGAATACACCCGGTGAGGGTAAGCAGCATCAGCCCGAGCAGCCGAATCCGGAGGGTCTTCAAGGGCTTTTGCTCAGCATGTCGTCCAACTCTTGCACCGCCTGGCTGTTGGCTTGCACACCTACCAACTGGATGAACATGGCCTGGACAGTTGCGACCATCTGGGTGGGAGGCATCTTGCCAATCGACAGCATCTGATTGCGTGCTCGATTTTCAGGGGCGCAAACAAAGGCGAAGGTGCGCTTCAACCAGTAGTCTTTCGGTGCGACCCAGTTGCGGGCATTGGTTTTTACATCCTTCACTGCGCCGTCGAAGCGCCGTATCGCCCGGGCGCTGTCCAGGCGTATCTGGCGCTGTTTACACTTCACCTGTACTTCATAGGCGACGAGGGTTGGATAGGCGGGGTCTTCGAACAGCTGCATGACCTGCGCCGACTGTACGCCACCCGCCTTTTGCAGGATGCCGGCACTGTCGGCAACGTACACTTCGTTGTGCAGGCGCTCCCCTTTGCCGTAGATGATCCAGTAGTCACCCGGCGCTTGAGCGGCCATGGCCGGCGCGCTGCAAGCCATGGCCAGGATGGCCAACCAGCGGCTTGAGGATAGAAATCTGTCTTTCATGGAAGTCCTGTCCCGATGTCTGTAATCCGGCACGGACTATACGAAAGCTGCCTCGCCAAGGTCGATTAGCACGCTTGTACTAGTGGCCGAACGCCTGCAGCGCAGGCAATCCTGCATCCGGCGCGCATTCAATGGCCGAGGGTGATGTAATCTCGGGACTGAAAAAGGCCGGATGCCCCTGGATCGACGCGGATTTGAGTGAAATGACAACCATCGGCGTGGCGGGGCAGGCCTCGCCGGGTATGCAATAGGGATCCAACACCCGAAATCAGAGTATTCCGCGCGGAATCCAGGTTTTCTGCTCCGCACACTGAACGCCGATTTGCAGGTTTTCTTCTTGCTCGTAGGGTTGGCCCTGACTGTCAATCAAGTAGAAAACTTCGTGGAGATACTGTTTGCCATCTTCCGCATCCTTGTAGCAACGAAATGCAGTATTGGCCGGGAAGACCTTACGAATGTCAGAGAAATCTGTTTCGTGGCCGACCATCCTGTCAAACGCCTCCTGTTTGCCTTGATTGCGTTGGTAGTCTGGATCGCCCTCCCCCTTTATGGCTACCACCTTCCTGAGCTCTACGAAATCTTGGAAATAGCTCTGCATCATCTTGCCAGCACAAGTGCCATGCTTCTTCCACTCATGCGCAAACATACCTTCTGGTTCACGGGTCACGAGCGCCCGCAGGGGCCCATTGGAGAGCACTGCTTTCATGTCCTCATCTCCCATCGAGCATGCCTCCTTATTGCAGGCAGGAGAGGTTGTGCAGAACTGTGGATGGCGATTCGTGCGGTCACCAATACCCTCGCTGTACGGCCAGATCCCGTGAGTCATAAAGCGCTGAGGCGGTTGGGCACAACCTGCGGTTGTGGGTCTCATTCTGCAGAACGTGGGTTGCCAGGTAACGGCGTACACAAGGTAACGCGTTGGCGGTGCGTCTACGTACGCATCCTCATTGGCATCCAATGCAACGGCGCTGTTTGCCCAGGCGGTTGTCAGCAAAAGTAAGATAGCGATCAGCAGGCGCATTGATTCAGTCCCTTGAATGATGGCACCGCTCCAGCGGCGAGGCTTCCAGTCAAGCAGTTGCCAAGGTACTGCGTCTACTGACAAAAATGACAGGCAGCATTTCGCCAGCAATGATCGGAGGGTGCGCAAACATCCCATGGGAAAGGTCTGCCACCGTCTACTCAGATCGCGCCGTTTGCCCTCAGCAATCAGGCCAAGGGCGGCTGCGGTTTCTTAAATGAGGAAAAAGTGCGTTTGACAGAAACGAAAAAGGGCATCTTCCCAGGGGGGCTTGCAACAGCTTCCGAGTGGTCTGCTCCTTGCACTTGCCATGTTACTCAGATGACTCTCCAGGGTGACTCTCGATTGCAAGCTTCAGCGCCTGCAACATGTCCAACCGGGCGAACTGGCCCACCGCAGAAACACCAGACTCCGACCGCCTCCCGGCCTTGATGGGGCGAGTCGGCTCAATACGGGTTGCAGTTCCAGCCGACATCGGCAGTGCACTTTGGCGCAACAGGCGTTTGATCTGCTTCGGTGTGAGTTCCGGGTTGATGGAAACCATCGCCGCCGCCACGCCAGTCACCAGCGCCGCAGCATAAGAGGTGCCACAACCACCACCACGGCCGGCCCTCGGCAGGGTGGATCGAGGGGGATTCGGACAAGCGGCCGCGCTGATGTCGATACGGGCGCCCACGTTCGAACTGCGCCGTGGCGTTGCAAAGCGTGGGTCAGCCACGTTCACATGGATTCGGCTGCGTTGATGTCCACCAACCACTAAAAGTTGATCAAACGCCAACGATGCCGGCAGGTGGTCATCCGTCGTTGAGGCACTGTTTCCGGCAGAGTTGATGACAAGAACATTCGGGTGCTGGCGTTCCAGCCAATGAAAAAAGCGCTCCAGCAGGAGTTGGTAACCGGCCATAGCCAAATTCGAACGCACATTCACATCGATAGGTTCGCCTTTGAAATTCAGCGTTCCCATGCGATGTACACCCCAACTCCAATTGAGCACTCGTACCCCATCTTCCACCAAGTTCGCTGAAGCGGCGATACGAGCCGTAACCCCAGCAGCGGCACCCCGGTCAACAATGATGTCGAAGCGACCGCCTACCGCGCCCAAACGACTGAGCAGCGCTAGATTTCCAGCTTGATAAACGCGTGCGGCGAGGATGCCCGACACAACTGAGCCATGCGCATTGGCGGCGAGGCTGTGGCGGGCGTACAGGCAGGCCCCGACATGGGTACAAGGGCGTGTAAACATCAAAAAGTCGGTCGAATCAAAATTCACTCCCTTCTCGATTACCCCGACCCTTACACGGCGTGGCACATGGCTGCGGACGTGCCCACGCAGGTAATCCTCATAAACGTCTATCGCTTGCTGAACATTGTTGGCGACCCACCCTTGATGGTCAGGTGGTTCGATCTCTCGTTCGGGATCTTCCAGCGCCTCCAGGTTATCGTCCTCCACCACGACACCCATGACGGCGCTGTCAGCCTGCAATCTGCTCACGATTTCATTGCGCTCAGCCAATGTCCTTGCTGGCAGGCGGAACTGGAAGACATTCAAAGCAGGGATCGCACCGACGATTTCAAGGTCGTCGCGACGAGCGATACGCCTCGCCTGCTCAAGCCCATCGAGGTCTTCAGACAGGATCAAGCTGACCAGATCAACAGCTGTCACGACGCGATCCGCAATTTTCACCAGATGTCCTTTGGCTGACGCACGTACTGAACTCCGCTGTGCGGTAAACCAGACCGCGTTGCTGGTACGGCCTGCCTGTCGCAGCCAGATCGGACCACTGGGGCTGCCCTTGCCCAAGCTGAAGCACAGGCTGCGTGCGTGTCGCTCGACGCGATGCGCGGGGAGGTCGCTCCCGTTGACGACTACGGTTGGCGGGAACTCACCCATGCCCTGTACCTGCATGCATTGCTGATGCACATCGTGGACATACCCGTGCGCCTTCGGCGCCAAGCCATCAATCCTCAGCGCCCCTTCTGCCTTGGCGCAGCTCAACACTGCAGCCGCCAAGATCAGCATATGCAAAAACCACATAGGCTCATGTCCGCCACGTCCATGTCGGTATCAGGAAGTGCCTGAGCCGCGTTCTTCAAACCGCTCAGGTCTGCACCTCTCTCACCATGACCCTAAAGCGGTTGGCGCTACATGCCTACTGGCAGAAATGTCAGGCGCTGCAGCAATGCCTACGCTGGCATCCGCCTGTTTGAAATCATGATTCACGAGGCCATTCACCAAGGGCTTCGCGATCATCTCTGGCTGCATTACCTGCCCATCTTCACGGACAAGATCCTCAGGCAGATGCGCGCTCCGTTGCCGCAGGACCTAGAGCACGAATTTCCCAGCTTTTTCCTCTAGCTCGTGTACAGCATGGTCGAAACAACACCGCTAAACATCCTGTTTATTTCCGGAATCTCGGCCCGACTCTATACTTGATCGATTAGTTCAACTTTTCCGACAAGGAACACGGGTTAGGGGCATTCCTGCAGGGAGGTTCGGTGTTCAACAGGACAGAAGAGGACTGGAAGCGCTTGCGAGAGCTTCCAGCACTGCTCAAGGAACTGCCTTTGCTTGCGGAGTCTTTGGGGTTCCATTTCTATAGTTTCAGGTACACGGGTCCTAATCACGAGGTCAGGTCGGGAAACCTACTGCTGGACGGGGACGTGATCGTTCAAGCTGCGTTGGATTTTCGAGACGCTTACCTTCAACGCTCAGACATTCCGTTGATCTGGGAACCGAAGGTGTTTGCCAAGGCCCCAGTCTTCTGGTCCGAGGCGCAGGAACTGGGGCTTCGCCACGGCTGGGTGCAGCCTCTGCATGGTGGGGCCACCCGAAGCTATCTGGCACTGTTTCGGCCACACGTCAGCCTGTCCATCAAGGAGTGCTATCAAAAGGCTGCAGGGCTCATGTGGCTGACAGAGCGCCTGCACCTTGCCGCCTTGGGCGATAGCACTGTCAGTGCCGATCACGCGCCTTGCGTACCTTCTCGCTGCTCAAGGTCCAGCGGCGGATAGCAGATCCAGTGCAGCGCGTACGCCGGGAACCAGGCGTGCTTGAGCAAGGCGCCACTGGCGACCATCAGGACGAGCGTGACTGGCAAGGCGTAATCGTGCAGCGCGTTCATGGCGGATACCATGACGGAGTCACCCAGCGCCGTGGTCAGCGAGAGCACACCGGTGACGATGGCCAGAACCAGACAGCCAACCACCGGATTCCCAAGCGTGTGCAGGAACGCTTCGCTCTCCTCACGGCGTGACACGTGATGCCGGTACCAGCCGAGCAGAAAATCGTTGTTCTCACGCAGCGCCAAATCCAGCAGGTCGTGACCGGCGACACAGCCCAGCGGCCCAGCGCTCTGCCACTGAAAAATGTACTTAAATTGCGTGGCTGCTGGTAGATTCAGGCAGACTTGGCTGGAACGAAAAAAGACGCCGAAGCGTCTATTTTCAAGGACTTACAGACTCCCATGGAACTCTGTAGACCGATATTTGGAGCGGGAAACGAGACTCGAACTCGCGACCCCGACCTTGGCAAGGTCGTGCTCTACCAACTGAGCTATTCCCGCGTCGTGATGGGTGCCATTCTAGCGATATCTAAAACGGCGTCAACCCCTTGATTCAAAAAAGTTTTATTTTTGCTCGGAGCCTTCGCGCAGGTGCGGCCAGGCAGCAAGCAGGTAGTGCACCATCGACCACAGGGTCAGCGCCGCCGCCACCAACAGCAGGCCGTAGCCCAACACGACCCAGAAGCTTACCACCGGCGGGTTGGCCAGCAGGATCACCAGCGCCAGCATCTGCGCCGCGGTCTTCCACTTGCCAAGGCTGGATACCGCCACATGCGCCCGCGCGCCCAGTTCGGCCATCCACTCGCGCAATGCCGAAACGACGATTTCACGGCCGATGATTACCGCTGCCGGCAGGGTCAGCCAGAAGTTGGCGTGCACCTGCACCAGCAACACCAGGGCCACGGCCACCATCAGCTTGTCGGCCACGGGGTCGAGGAAGGCGCCGAAGGGCGTGCTCTGCTGCAGGCGACGCGCCAGGTAGCCATCCAGCCAGTCGGTGGCGGCGGCGATGGCGAACACCGTGCTGGCGGCCATGTAGCTCCAGTGATAGGGCACATAGAACAGCAGGATGAAGATCGGGATGAGCAGGACGCGTAGAACGGTGAGCAGGTTTGGAATATTCATCGGTACGACTGGCTGCGGGTTGAACCCGGCATTCTACTCGCTATGCAGGCTGGCATAAATCGACTCGGCGAGCTTTTTACTGATGCCGGGCGCTTTGGCGATCTCATCGATGCTGGCGCGGTTGAGCTCCTGCAGGCCGCCGAAGTGTTTCAGCAAGTCGCGGCGGCGCTTGGGCCCTACCCCGGCGACGTCCTCCAGGCTCGATGTGCGGCGGGCCTTGCCGCGCCGGGCGCGGTGGCCGGTGATGGCGAAGCGGTGGGCTTCGTCGCGGATCTGCTGGATCAGGTGCAACGCCGGGTTGTCGCCCTTGAGGGTGAATTCATGGGACACGTCGTTGAGGTACAGGGTCTCGAAGCCGGCCTTGCGGGTCACGCCCTTGGCCACGCCGAGCAGGGTCAGGTCGGTGAAGGCCAGCTCCTGCATCACTTCGCGCGCCATGTTCAGCTGGCCCTTGCCGCCGTCCACCAGCAGCACATCAGGCAATTTACCCTCGCCGTCCTTGATCCGACCGTAACGGCGGGTCAGGGCCTGGTGCATGGCGGCGTAGTCATCGCCAGCGGTAACGCCTTCGATGTTGAAGCGACGGTAATCTGACTTTATCGGGCCCTCCGGGCCGAACACCACGCAGCTGGCGACCGTGGCTTCGCCGCTGGAGTGGCTGATGTCATAGCATTCCAGGCGTTGCGGTACCTCATCCAGGCCAAGCACTTCGGCCAGGGCCTCGAAGCGCGCGGCCATGTGCTGGCGGTTGGCCAGGCGAGCATTGAGTGCTTGTTCAGCGTTGGTCACCGCCAGTTGCTGCCAGCGTGCGCGGGTGCCGCGCACCCGGTGGCTGATGCTCAGCTCACGGCCGCGCAGGCTCTGCACGGCTTCGGTGATGGCCTCGAAGTCTTCGTGCACCACATTGACGATCAGCTCGCCGGGCAGCTCGCGCTCGGCGTTGCCCAGGTAGTACTGCGACAGGAACGCAGCCATGACTTCGGCTACCTCCTCCTCGATGCCCACCTGGGGGAAGAAGTTCTTGCTGCCTAGCACCCGGCCACCGCGCACGCTGATCAGGTGCACACAGGCACCGCCGGGGTTGACGAAGGCGGCCACCACATCGACATCGCCGGAGCCGCCTTCGATGTACTGCTGGTCCTGGACCCGGCGCAACAAGGCAATCTGGTCACGCAGCTCGGCGGCCTTCTCGAAATTGAGGGCCATTGCCGCCTTTTCCATGGCTTCGTTGAGTTCGTTGCCCAGCTGCTGGCTGCGGCCTTCGAGGAACATCACCGAGTGGCGCACATCCTCGGCATACTCCTCTGGCGTGACCAGCTGGGTGCACGGGCCCTTGCAGCGCTTGATCTGGTACTGCAGGCATGGACGGGTGCGGTTGGCGAAATAGCTGTCTTCGCACTGGCGCACGGAAAAGGCCTTCTGCAGCAGGCTGAGGCTCTCGCGAATGGCGCCCGCACTGGGGTACGGCCCGAAATACCGCCCCTTGGCTTTCTTCGCCCCGCGGTGGATGCCCAGCCTCGGGAATTCACCTTCCGACAGGAACACGTAGGGATAGGACTTATCGTCGCGCAACAGAATGTTGTACGGCGGGCGCCACTGCTTGATCAGGTTCTGCTCGAGCAGCAGCGCCTCGGTCTCGTTGGCGGTGATGGTGGTTTCGACCTGGGCGATGCGCGCCACCAGCGCAGCGGTTTTCGGCGCCAGGCCGGTCTTGCGGAAGTAGCTGGCCAGGCGTTTCTTGAGGTTCTTGGCCTTGCCCACATAGAGCAGCCGCGCCTCGGCGTCGAACATCCGGTATACGCCTGGGCGACCACTGCAGGTCGCCAGGAACGCGCTGGCATCAAAGACTTGTGACATGAAGGATTAGAGGCTTGCGTCAACCATACCGTGGCGAACGGCCAGCAAGGTCAATTCGACATCGCTGGTGACCGAGAGTTTTTCGAAGATCCGATAGCGGTAAGTATTGACGGTCTTGGGCGACAGGCACAACTTGTCGGAGATGATCTGCACTTTCTGGCAGCCGACAATCATCAGGGCGATCTGGATTTCCCGTTCCGACAACGCGTCGAACGGCGACGCTTGCGGCTGGAACGACTTCAGCGCCAGCTGCTGGGCAATCTGCGGGCTGATATAACGCTGGCCGGCAAAAGCCAGGCGGATGGCCTGGACCATTTCGTCGAGGCCGGCGCCCTTGGTCAGGTAACCGGCGGCGCCGGCCTGCATCAGGCGGGTGGGGAACGGGTCCTCTTCACACACGGTAACCGCCACCACCTTGATGTCGGGGTGACTGCGCAGCAGCTTGCGGGTGGCCTCCAGGCCGCCGATCCCGGGCATCTTCACGTCCATCAGGACGACGTCAGGTTTCAGTTCGCGGGCGAGTTTCAGCGCCGACTCGCCCGAATCCGCCTCACCCACCACCTGCAGGCCGTCAATATCAGCCAGCATGCGAGTAATACCGGTTCGAACCAGATCGTGATCGTCGACCACTAGAACCCTAATCAAGCAGACACCTCGTCAACAGGGCGATTGGATCCCGCCACCTTAACAAAATTTTTCACGGCGGACCTAGCGTAAAACTTCCTACAGAAACGTCTGACGCTCATGACGCGGCTGTCGTGCCACTTCCCCCGCACTGCCCTCACCCACCAGGCGCCCCAGCAGATGCCACAACGCCGCCTTGTCAGCCGCCGGCAACCGCCGGAACGCGCCCAGCAGACCGGTTTCATCTGCCGACAGGCTTTCCAGCGGCGCCGGAGTGCGCTCCCCGCTGAGCACATACAGCGCATCCACGCCCTTGGTCGCCAGCGCTGCCAGGTAATCCGCCCGTGGCGTGCGCTCGCCACTTTCGTATTTGCCCTGAGCGTTGGGTTCGACGCCGCCGATATCACCAAATACCCGCTGGGTCATGCCCAGCCGTTCACGTTCTTCTCGCAGCCGTGGGCCGATTCCTTTCATATGACGTTCTCCTTGTTCCTGTGCCGTCATGGGCTACCTGCTCACAATCCCGAGAGCAGTTGCAGACTGTGCGGTCACTATGCCCATCGCCGACCTTCGTCGCAAGCCAGTATTGCGCCACCACCGCGACCTGGAAGGCCTTGATTTACAGGGATCTTAGCCGTCCCAGCGGTGCAGTTCAGGCTGACCAAGCCAAGGGAGAAACCAGCAGAACGCCACGTCCTTGGCGTCACTTTATCGCCACTCAGGACGTTATCAATTTTTTGACGCCCAACTAACAACAACTTTAAGGTATTGATTTTTAAGAGTTTTTAAACTTTAACAAGCAAGAATTAAATAAATTTCAAATAACCCAATATCAGCGCTTGCAATAAAAATAAAAACGCCCTTAGGCTGTAAAAAGACCACTAAGAAACAGCCTGCAACGCCATTTCGAGCGCGGCTTACTTCTGCGCGTCTGCCATTCGACAACTTCATGAACGATGTATCTCGGCCGGCTTTGCCGTGCCCCAGGGAGAGGGACGTATGAACATCAGTATCTTTGGACTTGGCTATGTAGGCGCAGTCTGCGCGGGGTGCCTGTCGGCCCGCGGCCATCACGTGCTGGGGGTGGACATTTCTCCGGCAAAAATCGAACTGATCAACCAGGGCAAATCGCCGATTGTCGAGCCAGGCCTGGAACAGCTGCTGCAGGACGGTGTCAGCACAGGCCGCCTGCGCGGCACCACCGACGTGCAGGCAGCGATCCTCGCCAGCGACCTGTCGCTGCTGTGCGTCGGCACCCCGAGCAAGAAGAACGGCGACCTGGACCTGGTGTACATGGAGGCGGTCTGCCGGGAAATCGGCACCGCCCTGCGCGACAAGGCCAACCGCCACACCGTGGTGGTCCGCAGCACCGTGCTGCCAGGCACGGTAAAGAACGTGGTGGTCCCGATCCTGGAGCAATACTCGGGTAAAAAAGCCGGCGTCGACTTCGGCGTGGCGGTCAACCCGGAATTCCTCCGCGAAAGCACGGCCATCCAGGACTATGACTTCCCGGCCATGACGGTGATCGGCGAACTGGACAGCCAGTCGGGTGACCTGCTCGAGTCGCTGTACAACGGCCTTGAGGCACCGGTGATCCGCAAGTCGATCGAAGTCGCCGAGATGATCAAGTACACCTGCAACGTGTGGCACGCGACCAAGGTCACCTTCGCCAACGAGATCGGCAACATTGCCAAGGCTGCCGGCGTCGATGGCCGCGAGGTGATGGATGTGGTGTGCCAGGACCACAAGCTCAACCTGTCCCGCTACTACCTGCGCCCGGGCTTCGCTTTCGGCGGCTCGTGCCTGCCCAAGGACGTGCGCGCCCTCACCTACCGCGCTGCCAGCCTGGATGTGAAGGCGCCGCTGCTCGACTCGCTGATGGCCAGCAATGCCTCGCAGGTGCAAAACGCCTTCGACCTCATCGAGCGCCAGGACAAACGCAAGATCGCCCTGCTGGGCCTGGCCTTCAAGGCCGGCACCGATGACCTGCGCGAAAGCCCGCTGGTGGAACTGGCCGAGCGCCTGATCGGCAAGGGCTACCAGTTGCACATCTTCGACGAGAACGTCGAATACGCCCGCGTGCACGGGGCCAACAAGGACTACATCGAAGCGAAGATCCCCCATGTTTCGTCGCTGCTGCACAGCGACCTGCAGCAGGTGATCGATGACGCCGAGGTGATCGTCCTGGGCAACAACGACCCACGCTTTGCCAGCGCCCTGCAAAGCGGCCACGGCAAGCAGGTGATCGACCTGGTCGGCTTCATGCCCGGCCTGAGCGACAGCCACAGCCAAGGCATCTGCTGGTAACCGACCCGGCACCCACCGCGCACCACCTGCCATTGGCCCAGGCCTCGGCGGGGTGGCGCGCGGGCACCGCAAAAACAGGAGTCAAGCCGACATGGATCGACAGCAACCGCCCTTCGTGGCCCCCGGCTACCTGCGCGCAGGCGCCAGCTTCTTCGGCTGGGCGTGCCTCGCCGGGTTGATTGCGCTGGCGTCGGAAATGGTCGCGCCGCAGTACCTGGACCCGGACCACCACCTGTTCATCTTCATCATCGGCACGCTGGGCATGTGGCGCTACGGCAATGCCGTGGTCCACTACCTGCGCGGCATGTACTTCCTGCACTGGAAGTTTCCGCGCCTGCGTCGTCAGGTCGAGCGCCTGGGCGATGCTGCGCTGCCCTCGCACATGTTCATGGTGGTGACCAGCTTCCGCATCCCAACCACCACCACCTTCAAGGTCTACCAGTCGGTGTTCCAGGAAGTGCAACGGCTGAACGTGCCCTGCACGGTCATCGCGTCGATCGTCGAGAAAGGCGACGAGACCTTCATCAAGCAGATCATGCGCAACGAGGTCAAGGACCGTGACGACATCAAGCTGGTGATCGTCCGCGCCCGGGGCACCGGCAAGCGTGACGGCCTGGCCCATGCCTTCCGCGCGTTGTCGCGGCAGATGCCGCTGAGTGACGCCGTGGTCGGCGTGGTCGACGGCGACACCATGATGCTGCCTGGCTGTGTCGAGCGAGCGGTCAAGCTGTTCGCCGTGCTGCCAGACGTGGGTGGCCTGACCACCAACGAATTCTGCGAAGTCGAGGGCAGCCGCTGGATGCGCCAGTGGCACTCGATGCGCTTCGTCCAGCGCCACATCAACATGTGCTCGATGGCGCTGTCGCACCGGGTGCTGACCCTGACCGGGCGGCTGTCGTTCTTCCGCGCCGAAGTGATGACCGACCCCGAGTTCATCCGCGACGTCGAGGCCGACTTCCTCGAACACTGGCGCCTGGGCCGCTTCCAGTTCCTTACCGGGGACGACAAGTCGAGCTGGCTGAGCCTGATGCGCGCTGGCTGGAATACCTTCTACGTGCCCGACAGCCATACCCTGACCGTCGAGCATCCGCCCAGCGACAGCTTCTGGATCGCCACCCGCCAGCTGATGTTCCGCTGGTACGGCAATTCGCTGCGGCAGAACTTCCGCGCCACTGCCCTGCTCGGCCGGGCCCGCCTGGGGCTGTTCACCCTGTACGTGCTGCTCGACCAACGCGTGTCGATGTGGACCTGCCTGATGGGCCTGACCGCCTCGGTGGTTGCCGGCCTGGTGTTCGGTATCCAGTACCTGCTGGTGTACCTGTTCTGGGTGCTGATCTCGCGCAGCCTGGTGACTGTGCTGTTCGTCTTCGCCGGCCACCCGGTCAGCCCGATGTACCCCTTCGTTCTTTATTACAACCAGATCGTCGGTTCGCTGATGAAGGTCTACGCGATGTTCCACATGGACCAGCAAAGCTGGACGCGACAGAAGACCACCCTGGCCACTGGCAGCGTCGACTTCGACGCCAGCCTCAACCGCTGGTCCTCGAAGGCGATGCTGTGCTCGTCGATCGCGATCTTCTTCGGGGTCATCACCGTTCTCCTAGAACTCTCGCAACGTTAAGGAAAGGCGCCTGCACATGAGTACCACGAACATTCCCGCGGCCCCGGGCAAGACAGCGGCCAACATCGTCCACGAGGCGGTCGACGAGCGCCAGTACGTGCGCACCCGGATGAACGCACGGGTGCGCCTGGCCAGTGCCGGCCAGGCCCCGTTCGAAGTCGCCCTGCAGGATATTTCCCTGGGCGGGCTGGGCCTGATCCACGACGCGCCGCTGAACGTCGGCACCCTGTACGACGCCTCGATCCGCTTGCGCCTGAACCAGGTCGACCTGAACATCGACAGCAAGATCCGCATCGTCTCCCAGCGTGGCAGCGAAGTGGGCGCGCAGTTCGTCGAACTCGATGCACAGAAGCGCGACATCCTGCGCTACCTGATCAGCGCCTATATGTCCGGCGAGATCGCCGACATCAACGGCCTGTTCAATGTCATGCAGCGCGAGAACTACATCAAGGAACGCAAGCACAAGTACGCCAGCGCACGCACCCCGGGCGCCCGCCTCAAGGCCCTGACCGGCACCTTGCTGTACACCGCCGCTGGCATCGCCGCGCTGGCCTTCGTCGGCTACAAGGGCTACCTGCTGTTCTTCCGCATCCCGGCGCTGCAGGCCCAGGTGGCGACCAACGCCCAGGTCATCAGCATGCCCGACAACGGCTATGTGAAGTACCTGCTGCCCGCCGGCGCCACCGAAGTGCAGGCCGGCCAGCCGCTGGCCAGCATCTCCACGCAGCTGGCCACCAGTTTCACCAGCCCGGCCGACATGAAGGCGGTCGCCGACCTGTCGCCGGGTGACCTGCAGACCCTGCTCGGCCGCGCCACCATCGAGACCGTGATCAACAGCCCGTGCGATTGCACGGTCTACTACCCGAACCAGCGCCTGGACGGCTACGGCTATAAAGAAGCCGCGCTGATGCACCTGCTGCCCAAGGACCAGGGCCTGTTCGTACGCGCCAATGTGCCGTTCGACAAACTCGACGATGTCGACCGGGTGAAGTCGGTGGACATGCAGGTGTTCGGCCTCGACCAGCACTACAGTGGCAAGGTGGTCGACGCACGGGTCGATGAGGTCAACCGCAACCTGGCGCTGACCATCCAGCCTGACAGCCCGTTGCCGGCGGCGGCCTACCAGAAAGCGGTAGCGGTCGACCTGTTCATGGGCCTGCCGTTCGGCGCAGCGCGCTAAACGGCCGAGGACGATGACGCCATGACCGCCAATATGCCCCCACGCCTGCTGCTGGCTGGCCTGGCCCTGGCCTGCGCCAGCTCGGCCAGCGCCGGGCAGAGCCTGGAGCAGATCCGTTACGCGCTGTACAAGGACCCGTCGGCCGAGGTCACCACCGACCTGCGCGAACTGGCTGCCCGTGGCGACCTGGCCAGTACCCTGCTGCTGGGTGATGTGCTGGCCGGGCGCGAAGATGCCAGCCGCGCGGAAGTGGTGGCGCTGTATCAGAAGGCCTTTGCCGACGGCCATGGCATGGTACCGGCACTGGCTTCGCTGGCCCGCCTGATCGACCGCACCCCGAGCCTGCGCGAGACGCTGCGGCCGTGGATGGCCCAGGCACTGACGCGCTACCCGGCCAACCTCGACCCACGCAACACCAGCACCACGCTGGAAGTGTTCCTGACCTACCCGGAGCTGGTCGACACCGCCCAGGCGGCGCAGTTGCTGGCCCTGTACGAACAGGCCTGCCTGCTCAACTGCCGCCCCGAGCTGTACCACGCCGTGCTTGCCGAACGCCAGGGCGACCGTGCCGGCGCCGAGCGCTGGTATCGCCAGGCGGTGCGCGTGGACGTGCGCGCCCTGGACCGCTACTACGCGTTCCTCGGCGAACAGCAGGACCGCCTGTTCCCGCCCTTCGCCGACCAGCTCGAGCCTGAACGCGAGCAGTTGCCGGTGGAGATCATCCACCGCGTCGCCGCGCTGCTCGACAGCATCACCAGCGTGCAGCGCGCCGAACGGGAAGCCGACCGCTACGACAACCAGGCCAGCGCACCTGGCGCCGAAAAGCTGCCACCGACGCCCGAGCAACAGGCGCGAGAAAAGGCGCAGGACGACGCACTGAACCTGGCTACCGCCCGCGTCCAGCGCTGGCGCGATGTGGCCGTGGCCCGTGGCTTCGTGCCGGCCATGGTGTCCAAGGCCAACTACATGATCTCCAACCCGACCGAACACAACGCCGAGGAAACCCAGGCGCTGATCGACCAGGTGCGC
This sequence comes from Pseudomonas sp. NBRC 111130, assembly GCF_001320485.1. Taxonomy (NCBI): domain Bacteria; kingdom Pseudomonadati; phylum Pseudomonadota; class Gammaproteobacteria; order Pseudomonadales; family Pseudomonadaceae; genus Pseudomonas; species Pseudomonas sp. NBRC 111130. Next base: position 64,527 of record NZ_BCBG01000016.1, on the reverse strand, counting down.
GAGCGCGAACCCACCCGGGCCAAGGCCTTGCAGGCGCAGTTCTACATGGTCAACAACTGGCTGACCCTGGACCCGGACAAAGCCCGCGCCCTGATCGAGGAACTGCGCGCCAGCGGCTACCCCGGTGCCGGCCTGCTGCTGGGTGAGTACTACAGCAAGGGCGTCGAAGACCAGCCTGACCAGGAAAAGGCCTTGGCGCTGTTCCAGGCCGAAGCCGACAAGGGCAACACCGCCGCCTGGTACCGCATGGCCACCCTGCATGCCTACGGCCGTGCCCTGTGCCACGACCCGGTCAAGGCCTACACCTATGCCCGCGTCGCCCTCGACCTGGGTGAACGCAGCGCGCGCAGCCTGATCAGGCGCCTGGAAAAGACCCTGCCAAAGGATGATATCGAGCGTGCCCTGGCCGCTCGCAACGGGCTGTTCAAGGAGGCCACCCTGTGAAAGCGCATCACCCCCTGTTCGGCGCACTGCTGGCCCTGGCGCCGCTGCCGGCGGCGTTCGCCGCAGAAGAAATCACCGGCCCCGAGGCCGACAGCAATGAACCGGTGCGCGTCACGGCACTGGATGGCAGCGAGCCGGTGATCACCTCGGAAGTGTTCAACAAGCTCACCGTACAGACCGGCTACGGCCCTGAAGACTCCCAGGTCGGCAGCGACCGCGAGATGTTCTACAGCCTGCGTTACGAGCCGTCGTTCGCTTGGTATTCGCCGGAAAAGCGCTGGGCCAAATGGATGGTCTATGGCCGCCTGTGGTTGAACTATGACTCCAGCCAGTCGAGCAACCTGACCAACGAAGCGTCCAACGCCAACGAACGCGAGCAGCCCGAAGGCTGGTACGCCGAACTGCGCGAGTTGTACGTCAAGCGCAACCTGATCGGCGACGACCCACGCTTCTCTGCATCGTTCGGCCGCCAGCGCTTCTATGACGACTATGGCATCTGGTGGGATGACAGCCTCGAGTCGCTGCGTTTCAACTATCAGGACACCTTCAGCGAGGCGTTCTTCGCCGTCGGGCAGAAGCTCCATAACTACAACACCGACGTCAACCGCCTGGCCGACAGCGAGGAGCGCACCACCTACCTGATGGGCCAGTACGCCTACCGCTGGAGCCAGAACAACCAGGTCGGTGTGCGCCTGATGCACGAGAACGACCACAGCGGCCACGACGCCGACGACCGCTACGACTTCAAGGGCATGCGCTACGGGCTGTTCTTCAAGGGCGACAACCTCGCCTACCCGGTGCTCAGCGACTACCACCTGGAACTGGCGGCGCTGGACGGCAAGATGGACAACACCGACGGCAACGGCGTCACCAGCACCGGCCACAGCAGCAAGGGCTGGGCGGTCCTCGGCGAACTCGGCAAGCGCTTTGACGATCTGGCCTGGACTCCGCGCGTGGCACTGCGAGGGGGCCTGACCGACAAGCCCAGCGACGAGAACGACGGCTTCCGCCTGAACGCCATCCAGTCCGACCGCATCACCCGCACCGGCTCCTACAGCACGCGCCTGACCAGCTCGTTCGTCGCCCTCGACCTGCGCAACCTGAGCTACTACGGCTTTGCCGTGGAGACCCGCCCCACCCCGCGCAGCGCGCTGGACCTGCGGGTGACCCAGCTGGACCTGCGCGATGCCGACGGTACCTTGCCGATCCGTATGAACGGCGACCAGCGTTCGCAGCGCAATCGCGCCATCAACCAGGGCAGCAATGGCAACGGGCGCAATGTCGGGCAGATGGTCGACCTCAACTACTACTGGAAGATGTTTCCGGTGGCTATCGACGGCAAGCACCTGGACGTCAACGCGCTGGTCAGTGCCAGTTACCTCAATGCCGGCAGTGCATTGCAAACCGGTGATGACTACCAGCTGAGCGTCGGCGTGGTGATCAGTTACTAAGGAAGGGCCGTGCCATGATCTTCGCCTCCAATGTGTTCCTGTTCCTGTATCTGCCGCTGTTCCTGGCCGTGTATTTCCTGGCCAAGGCGCAGTGGCGTTCGACGGTGATCGTGGCCGCCAGCTACATTTTCTACGCCTGGTGGCGGCCGGACTTCCTCCTGCTGTTCGTCGGCATCACCTATTGGAACTACTGGTTCGGCCTGCGCATCAAGGCACGCCTGGATGCCGGCGACAAGCGCCTGGCCCTGCGTCTGCTGTGGGTCGGAGTGGCCGGCAACCTGTCGACCCTGGGCTACTTCAAGTACGCCAACTTCGGCGCCGAGGTGCTGGCCTTGCTGCTGGCGCCGCTGGGCATCAACACCTGGACGCTGGAAAACATCTTCCTGCCGCTGGGCATCTCGTTCTACGTGTTCCATGCCCTGAGCTACATCGTCGACATCTACCGCAAGGACGCCACGCCAACCCGCAACTTCATCGACTTCGCCGCTTTCGTCGCGCTGTTCCCGCACCTGGTGGCCGGGCCGATCCTGCGCTACAGCCAGCTGGCGCCGCAGCTGCGCGAGCGTAGCCATTCGCTGGAGCTGTTTTCGCTGGGCGTGTGCCGCTTCATGCTCGGCTTCATCATGAAGGTGCTGATCGCCGACCGCCTGGCCCCGATCAACGTGCTGTTCGTCAGCGAAGGCACGCTGCAGTTCAGCGATGCCTGGTTCGGCCTGGTGATATCCACCCTGCAGTTGTACTTCGACTTCGCCGGCTACAGCCACATGGCCCTGGGCCTGGCGCTGATGATGGGCTTCCGCTTCCCGGAGAACTTCAACCAGCCCTACGTGGCGCAGAGCATTACCGAGTTCTGGGCACGCTGGCACATGACCCTGGCGCATTTCCTGCGCGACTACGTGTACATGCCGCTGGTGCGCAAGCGCGTGGCCGGCGCCTTGCCGGCGCTGATCTGGACCATGCTGCTGTCGGGCCTGTGGCACGGCGCGAGTTTCGCCTTCATCTGCTGGGGGCTGTTCTTCGGCGTGGGCATGGTCATCGAACGCAAGTTCAACCTGGCGACCAAGGTCACCACGCCCTACCACCCAGGCCGCAACCTGCGCACCGGGGTGCTGATCCTGCTGAGCATGCCGCTGTTCTTCACCATGGACCTGCGCCACAGCATCGACATCTACAAGGCACTGTTCGGCTTCAACGGCTTCGGCTCGCTGGAACTGTACGTGCTCGGTGCCTCGAAAATGGCCATGGCCTTTGCCCTGGTGGCGCTGGCCTGGCTGGTGCTGGCCGGGATCAACAACGTGCGTTTCTACGCCGGCAACAAGGAAGGTTATTTCATGCGCCACGTGGGCGCGCTGCACAGTGTGCTGCTGTGGGGCGGCTTTCTGCTGGCGCTCAGCAGCCTGGCGGCCAACTCGTTCTCACCCTTCCTGTATTTCCAGTTCTAGGAGCCTGCCATGTACCCGGTGATGAATTCGGCCAGCAAGGCCAATGGCATTCTGTTCGCGGTGGTGCTGGCGGCGATGTTCATCTATTCGCTGCCGCCGGTGTTCAGCTTTGCCCGCACCTCGACCGACACCTGGAACCTGTTCGTCGATGGCAAGCTGCTGCGTAAGTTCGAGCAGGCCTACGACAGGCGCTTCTTCCTGCGTGAGCCGTCGGTGGAACTGTGGGCCGATGCCCAGTTTTACTTGTTTGGCGAAGGCACCAAGGGTGTGGTGCTGGGCAAGGATGGCTGGCTCTACACCAACCAGGAATACCGCGTGCCCAACGACCTTGACGCCAACGTCGCCAGCCAACTGGAACAAATCGCCAAGGTCCGCACGCAACTGGCCGAACACGGCAAGCAGCTGGTGATCCTGCCGCTGCCGATGAAGCTGGATGTGTACGCGGCGCATGCCGAGCATGCCTTCGACCCACGGGTGACCAGCCTCTACGACCACTTCGTCGGTGAGCTGCAAAACCGCCATCTGGACGTGGTGCCGCTACGCGCCGCGTTCCTCGCCAACCTCGAAGGCCCGCCGCTGTTCCTCAAGTCCGACACCCACTGGAGCCCGGAAGGCGCGCGGCTGTCGGCCTACGAACTGGCACGCCAGCGCCCGCAACTGCTGGGCGACCAGGTGTACGTGTCGCGCAAGGCCGGTGAGAAGAGCATCAAGGGCGACCTGATGAACTACATCCAGTTCGACCATGCGCGCCTGGCGCCGCAGTTCGGCCCCAACCCGATCGCCTTGTACGAAACCCTCAAGGCCAAACAAGGCGCCGACGACCTGTTCGCCGAGGCAAACCAGAGCCTGCTGCTGGTCGGCACCAGCTACAGCAAGATCGACGACTGGAACTTTGTCGGCTTCCTCAAGGAGGCACTCAACCGCGACCTGTTGAGCATTGCCGTGGAAGCCCGCGGCCCGTTCGAGGCGATGAGCCAGTTCCTTGCCAGTGACGAGCTGGCCAACACGCAGATCGACACCGTGGTCTGGGAATTCCCCCTGCGCACCTTGCTCGCCCACCGCCCCGGCTCGCTCAGCCGCAGCGCGGCGCCCCAGCATTTCTGACGATTCAAGGAGAGCCTGATGAAACTTGCCCCACTGTTCACCGCCATCGCCCTGGCCGCCGCCAGCCAGGCTGCCCTGGCCGCCGAAGGCAACGCCGACCTGTACGATGCCGTGGCCCCGGCCGACTCGGCGTTCGTCCGGGTGCTGAACCTGTCCGACCGCAACATCGACGTCACCCTCAGCGGCAAGGTCAACCCGCAACGGGTTGCCGCCGGCCAGCTCAGCGGCTACCGCTTCACCCCTGCCGGCCCGCACAAGATCGCCGTCGGCAGCCAGTCGATCGAACCGCAGCTAAAGGCCAACGCGGCCAGTACGGTGGTCTACGACGGCAAGCAGCTGAAACTGATCAGCGACAAGTATGTCAACGAGCCGAAGAAGGCGCAGATCGCCTTCTACAACCTGACCGCCAACCAGGCGACGCTGAAAACCTCCGATGGCAAGCATGACGTGGTCGAGGCCATTGGCAATGGCGAGACCGGCACGCGCATGGTCAATGAGATCAAGATCGACTTCGCCGCCTACCAGCAGGACACCAAGGTCGCCAGCTTCGACGAGCAGTTCCTCAAGAAGGGCCGCTCGTACAGCTATGTGCTGCTGCCCGGCAACCGCAGCATGACCATCGCCAACAGCATCGACCCGACCGAGTGATGAATGCCCTGCAAGGATGAATGGCACATGAAGACCCTTGTTCCTTTTGGCCTGAGCGCTGCCCTGGCCTTGTTCAGCCTGCCCGGCCAGGCCGCGCAGCCGGCCCAGGCTGCCCAGGTGGCCGGGCCTGGCTGCGAGAACCTGCAGTGCATGGTTTGCCCGGCCTTGAGCGACCCGCAACGCTATGCCGAGGGGCGCATGAAACTGATGCGCGAGATCGTGCCTGGCAAGGACCGCTGGCTGTTCCGCTCGGCCGTCGACCTGACCAATGACTTCGGCATCCCCGCGCCGATGCGCCCGGAGTTTGCCCGCCTGATGCAGGCGTTCGAGCGCCAGGGCATCCATGTGGCCATGGCGATCCAGCCCACCCGCGGGCTGATGCACCGCGACAAGCTGTTCGCCGACCAGTTGCACGGTTTCGACTATGCCCGCGCCAGCAACAACCTTGCCGCCTATCTCGGCCAGTTGCGCCAGGGCGGCGCGGTGGTGGCGCCGATGATGCAGCTGGTGCAGCAACCGCCGAAGGGCGAGTACTTCTTCCGCCGCGACCACCACTGGACACCCACCGGCGCCGAAGCCACGGCGAAACTGATGGCCGAGGAGATCCGCCGCCAGCCGTTCTATGCCGGGCTGACCAAGAAGGCGTACCGCACCGAGCCGGGCGTGATGGTGCCCAAGGACGGCACCATGAACCTGGCGCTGAGCAGCATCTGCGGCAACAACTATGGTTTCCAGTACGTGCGTGGCTACCAGACCATCCCGGTGGCCGCAGGCGCCGACGCGCTGTTCGACGAGGCACCGGACCCGGAAGTGATCCTGGTCGGCGACAGTAACGCCGCTGCCCGTGAGGACGAGAGCAAGCAGTTCAACTTCGACGGCTACCTGAAGCAGTACCTGAATGTCGACATCCTCAACTACGCCCTGCCTGGGGTGGGTGAAGATGGCTCGCTGCTGGAGTACCTGTTGTCCAGCGACTACAAGCCCAAGGCGCCGCCCAAGCTGATCGTCTGGGAGCTGCCGGCCAACTACCGGCTCGATTCGCCGCTGATGTATCGCCAGCTGGTGCCCGCAGTCCAGGGTGGGTGCTCGGCAAACAGGGAAGTACTTGGCTCGAAACTGCAGCGCCCGGCGTTGCAGGTGGGCGAGCGCATCGAGCTGCTGAGCAATGCCGGCAGCGGGCGCCAGGCGCTGTCGAAAGGCTTTCTCGACATTCGCCTGAGCGACAAGAACGTCAAGGACTTCTACATCATCGTCTATTACGACAATGGGGCGCGGGACAAGGTGTGGTTCCGCCGCGAGGCGGCGGTGACCGGTGGCCAGTACTACCTGGAGCTGAGCAAGGCACCGGAGTTTGCCGGGGCCAACCTGTTGTCGGTGTTCATGGAGCCGACCAAGGCCGGGACTGTGGCGACCGATGTGGAGACCCGGCTATGTCTGTAATACCGCTGATTGGGTCCGCGTTGCGGCCCTTCGCGGGCACGCCCGCCCCCACACCGACCAACTCAGCCTCACAAATCCCTGTGGGAGCGGGCATGCTCGCGAAGGGCTGCAAAGCAGCCCCGGTCCTGCTCATGATGTTTCTGATGAGCCCACTGACACAGGCGGCGCAATCCATCTGGCCCGCCCACAGCACTCCGCAGTCGGCCATGATCGCCGACTACCGCACCCTCTCCTGCACCAGGGAACCGCCCGCGCCCTACACCGGCAGCTTGCGCCTGGAAAGCAAGTACGACCAGCGCGACGCCAGCAAGTCGACCCTGCGCAGCAGCCCCGACGCCAACAGCGAGCAGATCGCCAAGCAGGTCAAGCAGTTCGTCGGTGGCCTGATCTACGCCAGCAAACGCTTCCAGGGCGCCAAGAAACCTCAGGACGCCAACATGGCCCTGGCCTGCCAGGACCAGTGGCTGCAACACTGGGCCGAAGCCGGCGCCCTGCTCAACCCGGATGCCAGCGGCACCGGCATGGCCGCGCGCAAATGGGCGCTGGCAGCCATGGCCGGTGCCGTGCTGCTGACCCAGTCGGCCGCCGACGGCAAGCTGCAACTGAACGAAACGCAGCGCAGCTGGTTCACCCGCCTCGGCGAGCAGGTGATCCGTGAGTACGACCCGCGCCGCAGCACCAGCGGTGTGTACTTCAACAACCACGACTACTGGGCAGCCTGGGCCGTGGCCGCCACCGGCATGCTGGTCGGCCGCGACGACTTCATCCAGTGGGCCGACGGCAACCTGCGCCGTGCCCTGGCCCAGGCCGTGCGCGCCAACAACGGTAACTACGCCTATCTGCCGCTGGAAGTGGCGCGCAGCAAGCTGGCGGCCAACTACAGCCAGTACGCCCTGGTGCCGCTGGTGCTGCTGGCCGAGTCGGCACGTGCCAATAACCTGCCGTGGAGCCACGACGACCAGCAGACCCTCGACCAGCTGGCCAGCTTCGCTGCCCGCACGGTGCTCGCCCCAGGTGAGCTGCCCGAACTCAAGGGCCAACCCCAGGCGGACGTGGCACCCTACAAACTGGCCTGGCTGATCCCGTTCCTGCAACGCAACCCCGGCCATGCACTGGCGCGCCAGCTGTACGACAGCGAAGACGGCGAGGTGGACAACTACAGCCAGCTCGGCGGCCCGATCAAAGCGTTCTACCCCCCATTGCCCGGATCAAGGAGCTGACCCATGGCTGCCCTCGCCCGCTTTTCCCTCACTTGCCTGGCCGCCTTGTGCCTGGCCGGCGCTGCCCACGCCGCCAGCCAAGCGCTGCCGGTCAACCAGACCGTGGACACCCTGCCCGGTGAGCAACGCCAGCTCAAGGTCGAGCAGCTGCGCCAGCAGGTACGCCAGGCCGTGGCCTTCCAGCAGGCCGAGCGGCCACGCCCGGCCGGGCGCGCCAGCGTCAGCCTGCAGCCAATGTTCTCGTCCCAGGCCGGCAGCTGGCCGTTCGAGCCATTCGTCAACAACGGTCTGTTCCGCGCCATCGCCGGTTACCAGGCGCACCACCCGCAAGTGGTGATGCTGCGCGGTGGCAGCATCACCCTGGCGCAGTTGCACGACGCCCTGAATGATCCACGCATCCTCAAGCGCTACAAGGACGGCTACCTGCTCAGCTACCCGCTGATGATCGCCAGCGATGCGGGACTGGTGCTCGAAGGCACCAGCCTGTACCTCTCGAGTTTCTCCGGCACGGCGCTGATCAACCAGGGCTGGCTCGGGCTCAACCAGTCCAGCCTGGAGAGCATGGCCGGCGACAAGCCGGGCAGCACCGACCGGGCCTGGCGGCCGTTCGTGGTGGCCTGGGCCGGCAGCCATACCCAGGTGATCGGCTCGACGCTCAAGCGCCTGGGCTACAACGCCAACCTCTCCCGTGGCCTGACCACCGCCTTGAGCACCCAGCAGGCGGCCAGCACGCGCCCGGCCACGCTGATCATCCGCGACAGCCAGTTCAGCGAGATGTCCAGCGCGGTGGAGCTGCAACACAGCCAGGCGACCATCACCGGCAGCCAGTTCGGGCAGTCGCAGCAATACGCCATCGATGTGCAGAACAGCCAGGTCAGGCTGCAGGGCAACCAGCTGCGCGGCATCGACAACAACAGTGGCGTGCGCCTGCGTGGCCAGACCCGCGCCCTGGTCGAAGGCAATCTGATCCTCGGCGCGACCAAGGCCGCCATCGAAGTCAGCGAGCAACAAGGCGCAGTGCTGCTGGCCGGCAACCGCATCGGCGACAGCCGTGGCAACGGCATCCAGCTGCGCGACCTGGCACCCACTGCAACGGCACCGCTGGTGATCGACGACAACCTGCTGGCCAGCAGCCAGGGCAGCGCGGTGGATGCCAGCGAGGTGGGCGCGGTGGCGCTGCTCGACAACCGCATCGGTAATACCGCGGAATATGCCATCAGCCTGCGCAATGCCACGCCGCTGGCCGGGCCCTTGCTGCTCAGCGGCAATCGCCTGGGCCGGGTCGGCAAGGCGCTGGTGCGGGTCGAGGGTATGCGGGATGTGGTGCTGGGGGGCAACAGCTTCGATGGCAAGCCGTTGCTGCAAAACCTGTTGATCGGCGATTTGTTGCCCTTGCAGGGGCAGTTGCTCGAGGCCACGGTTCGTCAGGGTGAGACTGTGCGTGTGAGGCAGCAGTGATCCAGCATCTGCTGTAACTGCACCGCCCTCTTCGCGGGCTCGCCCGCTCCCACAGGTACTCCACAGCATTCAGAATTGTGGTGATCCTGTGGGAGCGGGCGAGCCCGCGAAGAGGCCGGCACAGGTCAACCGATAACTCGCTGCATCCTCACAAAGCAATCATCCTCACCCATCTCGACAAACCCATGGCGCAGGTACAACTGCCGCGCCGGGTTGCTCCTGAACACCATCAACCTCAAGAGTGGCAAACGCCGCTGCGCCGCCCAGTCTGCCAGGGTTTCCAGCACCTGGCTGCCCACCCCGCGCCCACGCTGCTCCGGCACCAGGTGCAACTCACGAATGAACAATGCCTGCCGGTCCTGGCTGAGGCTGCAGAAACCCAGCACGACCTCCCCTTCCATCACCAGCCATTGCTCGCGCCAGCCCCAGGCTTCGTCGAAGGCCTCCTCGATCCACAACAGGTCGAACTCGCGGTAATAGGGCAACATCGCCCGTCGCGTCAGGTCCCGGGCAAACGTGCACCAGGCATCGCTCGCGGCGATCAGCTCAACGGGCATAGCATACCGGCGAGCTGCCCGGGCCGCGCCGCTCCAGTTCGTCTTCCAGCCAGGCCGCCAGCACCTGGGCATTGTTGTGCCCGGCGTCCTTGCCGGCATACAGCAAGGTCAGGTTGCCTTTGGCGGCGAGGTCCAGCAGCGGATACCAGTGTTCCGGGTGCGCCGCCAGTTCCTGCTGATAGCGCTGGGTGAAACCGGCGAAATCCACCTCGCCCTGGTGAAACGCCTTGCGCAAATCAGTGGATGGCGCTACTTCGCGAAACCACTCGCCATGCAGTTGGTCCTTGCGTTTATTGCGCGGCCACAGGCGGTCGACCAGCACGCGCCGGCCATCTTCCTCCTCTGGCGCGTCGTAGACGCGCTTGCAACGAATCATGGGGTTCTCCTTCCTTTACCGTCTGTCTTGAGCCTAGGTAAATCATTGACCGAGGTCACGTCCAGCCGGGGAATTGTTTCTATGCTCAGAGCCACCCTCGCCGACGCCAATCGGAGCTCCCATGGCAACCCCGTCCCTGGCCAGCCAGCCGCCACTGGTCCACAGCGATGCTCGCCCGCAGCTTTCACACAAACCCGGGCGCGCCACCCTCGTGCTGTTCTTCGGCCTGCTGCTGGCCGGCATCGCCTACACCGCCTGGAGCCTCAAGCAGGACGTGGCCGCCAGTGGGACGGCAATCACCACCGTCACGCCGTTTCTGCTGCTGGGCCTGGCGCTGCTGATTGCCCTGGGCTTCGAATTCGTCAACGGTTTCCATGACACCGCCAACGCGGTGGCCACGGTGATCTACACCCACTCGCTGCCGGCACCGGTGGCGGTGGTCTGGTCCGGCTTGTGCAACTTTCTCGGCGTGTTGCTTTCCAGTGGCGCGGTGGCGTTCGGCATCATCGCCCTGTTGCCGGCAGAGCTGATTCTACAGGTCGGTTCCTCGGCTGGCTTCGCCATGGTCTTTGCCTTGCTGCTGGCGGCGATCATCTGGAACCTCGGCACCTGGTGGCTGGGGTTGCCGGCGTCCTCCTCGCATACACTGATCGGCTCGATCATCGGCGTCGGCGTGGCCAACGCGCTGATGCATGGGCGTGATGGCACCAGCGGGGTCGACTGGGCGCAGGCCAGCAAGGTCGGCTATGCCCTGCTGTTCTCGCCGCTGATCGGCTTCGCCTGTGCCGCCGTGTTGCTGCTGGCGCTGCGCGCGCTGGTCAAGCGCAAGGCGTTGTACCAGGCGCCGGAAGGCCGCACGCCGCCACCGTGGTGGATCCGCGGGGTGCTGATCCTGACGTGCACCGGGGTGTCGCTCGCCCACGGCTCCAACGACGGGCAGAAGGGCATGGGTCTGATCATGCTGATTCTGGTCGGCACCCTGCCGATGGCCTATGCCCTGAACAAGACCATGCCCAGCGAGCAGGCCCTGCAGTTCTCTGCCGTTGCCGAAGTCACCCGCCAGGCGCTGGTCCACACCGCGCCGGCGCCGGCCCCCGGCGACCCCCGCCAGGCATTGACCGCGTTCATTGCCGAGCCCAAGGCCACGCCCCAACTGGTACCGGCACTGGCCGCGCTCACCGGCCAGATCGGTGACCAGGTCAAAGGCTACGGTTCACTGAAGCGCGTGCCGGCCGAAGCCATGGCCAACGTGCGCAACGACATGTACCTGGCCAGCGAAACCATCCGCCTGATCGAAAAGAAACAGCTGGTGGCATTTGACGCCGACACCCACAGCCAGGTGCTGGCGTTCAAGACGCAACTGGACGACGCAACCCGCTACATCCCGCTGTGGGTCAAGGTGGCGGTGGCCATCGCCCTGGGCTTGGGGACGATGGTCGGCTGGAGACGTATCGTGGTGACGGTGGGCGAGAAGATCGGCAAGACCCACCTGAGCTATGCCCAGGGGGCTTCGGCGGAATTGGTCGCCATGTGCACCATTGGTGCGGCGGACATGTTCGGGCTGCCGGTGTCGACCACCCACGTGCTGAGTTCGGGGGTGGCCGGGACCATGGTCGCCAACGGCTCGGGGATTCAGAAGCGCACGCTGATCAACCTGCTGATGGCCTGGGTGCTGACGCTACCGGCGGCGATGCTGTTGGCCGGCAGCCTGTACTGGCTGCTGAACCAGATTTTCTGATCCGCAATGAACGCTTTTTTGTGGGAGCGGCCTTGCGTCGCGAAAGGGGCGCGAAGCGGCCCCAGGATTTCTGCGCCATTACATATCGCTGGGGGCTGCTTCGCAGCCCTTTCGCGACGCAAGGCCGCTCCCACAAAGGCCGCACCTGCAGGAAGTGGCGTGAGCTGATCAGGCGGGAATTTTCAGGCCACGCTGCACGGCTGGCCGTTCAAGGAACTTCGCCAGCACCCGCTGCACTTCCTTGAATTCATCGAAGCCCACCAGCTCGCGGGCGTTGTAGCGTTCTACCAGGTTGCGCACCCAAGGGAAGATGGCAATATCGGCGATACTGTATTCGTCGACCATCCACTCACGCCCTTCCAAGTGGCGGTCCAGCACGCCCAGCAGGCGCTTCGATTCGTTGACGTAACGGTCCCGCGGGCGCTTGTCTTCGTATTCCTTGCCGGCAAAGAAATGGAAGAAGCCGACCTGGCCGAACATCGGCCCGATGCCGCCCATCTGGAACATCAGCCACTGCAGGGTCTGGTAGCGCTGGGCCGGATCCTGGCTCAGCAACTTGCCGCTCTTTTCCGCCAGGTACTGCAGGATCGCCCCCGACTCGAACAGCGGCAACGGCTGGCCGCCCGGGCCGTTGGGGTCGAGGATCGCCGGGATCTTGTTGTTGGCACTCAGCGAAATGAACTCGGGGCTCAGTTGATCATCGTTATCGAAGCTGACCTTGTGCGGCTCGTAGGCCAGGCCGATCTCCTCCAGCATGATCGACACCTTGACGCCGTTGGGCGTGGGCAGCGAGTACAGTTGCAGGCGCTCAGGATGCTTCGCAGGCCATTTATGGGTGATGGGGAAAGCGCTCAGATCGGTCATGCTCGGTCCCTGCAGGAGTGAAACTCATCACTCTAAGGACATTGCTCTGGTTTGACCATCTCCGAGCAATTGGCAGACGACGCGCAAGCCTGAGCAGAATCGAGTACTCCCCTACCTGGCATTTCTACCAGTAGACGCCCCTATGCTTAAGTCATACCGTCCAGCTGTAAGCACTGCACAATCTGTGCGGGCACCAGGGGAACGGACCATGCCCAAGACACTCGAAATCAACTTGATGCTCGAAGGACGGACAGGAACCTCGCCAGCGCAACTTACAGTTTATCGGCAAGACTGGTGGGAGGATGGCTTCGATATCGAAGCCATCAGTGAAGAGCACAATCAGCGACCTCAATACTGGCTGCGCTTGACGGGGCACAATGCACCGAAGAAAGGCACATACCGACTTGATGGCGACGATGATCGTGAAGATCGTCTGCTTATCGAATTCGGCCTCTACAATCGTGATGTCCAGCCGATTGAAAACGGTGCGTTCATTCTCGAATCGATCGAGTTTAACCAACGCTCGTTAAAAGGAAAGTTCGAGTTCACTTGGGAACATGATGATGAGAAAGTCGAGGTCCAGTGCTGGGACCTTGAAGTGTTATCTCCATCTACGCATGACCATGAGCCTTGAGCTTGAGTTTTTCGGTGTCCACCCGCACGAACACCGAGTCGGCGCTGACCGTCAGCACATCGCCCGCCCAGACCTCACAGACGACCCGGGTCTTGCGCCCGACTTCACCTTCGACACGCGCCTTGAGCAGCAACTCTACCCCCATCGGCGTGGGCTTGAGGTAATTCAGCCCGAGGCTGCCGGTGACACAATCGATGCGCGGCAGGCTGCCCGCTTCGCGGCCTTCGGCGCGGTAGTGGTAGGCCATGGCGGTCCAGTTCGAATGGCAGTCGACCAGCATCGCCAGCAGGCCGCCATAGACCAGGCCGGGCCAGCCGATGTAGGTGCTGTCGGGTGAGTGCCGGCACAGCAGGTGAATACCGTCGGCGTCCCAGTGGCTTTGCAGGTGCAGGCCGGAGGGGTGGGAGCAACCGCAGCCGAAGCAGGTGCCTTCGGGGGCAGCGAGGGCCTGGAGGGAAAGGGGGTTATCGTTCATACGCAGCCTTGTGCTTGTTGGAATGGGGGCGCGAAACGCCCCCATTTAAGCAGAAAGTTCAAGCCGGCTGGGCAACCACCTTGCCGCCCTTCTGGGTCAGCGACACCAGCAGGATGAACAGGGTCACGCCAGCGGTCATCAGCGTCTCGTAGCGGTAGGCGTCGCTGAACAGCATGTAGCCCAGGACCATGACGATGGTGCCGATCACCAGCCAGGTCAGCCACGGGAACAGCCACATCTTCAGCTCCAGCGGCCGCCCTTCACGTTCGGCACGAGCGCGCATGCGCAGTTGCGACACGGCGATAACCAGGTATACCAGCAAGGCGATGGCGCCCGTGGTGGACAGCAGGAAGCCAAAGACCTTGCCCGGCAGTACATAGTTGACGAAGCAGCCGACGAAACCGGCCAGGGTCGAAAGGAGCACCGCCACGGTCGGCACGCCAGCACCGGAAATGCGCTTGGTCATGCTCAGCGCCTGGCCGCGGGCACCCAGCGAATAGAGCATCCGCGAAGCCGTGTAGAGGCCGGAGTTCATGCAGCTGGTCACCGCCACCAGTACCACCAGGTCGACCAGCAGCTTGGCGCCCGGCACGTTGAGCACTTCCAGCACGCGCTGGAACGAGCCCACCGCTTTCAGGCCAGGGTCGTTCCAGGCTACCAGCGACACCACCAGGAAGATCGACGCCAGATAGAAGATGGCGATGCGGTACACCACCAGGTTGGTGGCACGGCGGATCTTGTCTTTCGGGTTGGCGGTTTCGTCGGCAGCAATGGTGACGATCTCGGCGCCGAAGAACGAGAAGATGGTAATCAGCACGCCACCGAGCACGGTGCCGAAACCGTTGGGCATGAACCCACCGCTGTCCCACAGGCGGCTGATGCCGGAAACCTCGGCCAGCGGCCAGACGCCGGACACGGCCAGGCTGCAGACCGCGATGAAGGCGATGATCGCGACCACCTTGACCAGCGCGAACCAGTACTCGAACGCGCCGAAGTTCTTCACGCTGACCAGGTTGCTGCCCGACAGCACGAGCATGATCAGGAAGGCGAACAGCCAGGACGGCACGCCTGGGAAGTAGGCATGCAGGATGTCTGCACCGGCGATGGCCTCGACCGGGATGATCAGCACCCAGAACCACCAGTACAACCAGCCGATGGTAAAGCCTGCCCAGGGGCCGATGGCCTCCGAGGCGTAAGTGGAGAACGAGCCGCTGTTGGGGTTGGCGATGGCCATTTCGCCCAGCATGCGCATCACCAGCAGCACCAGCAGGCCGGTCATGGCGTAGGAGATGAGAATGGCCGGGCCCGCCGTGGCGATGGCGTTGGAAGAACCGATGAACAGGCCGGCGCCGATGATGCCGGCAATGGAGATCATGGACACCTGACGCGAGGTCAGGCCGTGCTGCAAGGAACGCTGTTTGTTGTTGTGTAGCGAAGCCATGAAGAACCCTCGAATGGGTCGGCCGGCGTGCGGCTTGAGTGCCGTCGTCGGCTGAAAAGTTGGAGCAGAAGTCGGGTAGGTCGTATTGCTCGTTGTTGTTGTTTTATGTCGCCGGTCGCGCCGTTACCTCCTCTTCGCCGTACCGGTTGTAATCGTTGATCGAGGTCAGTATTAATCTATAGGGCGAGGTCAACAAACGACCTTTTCGAAGCACATGATTCCAATACGGAATGAACTTCATCTTTTTTTGCTCGGTACGCGCCTGCCATGTCCAAACGCCTGATGCCCTCGACCACCGCCCTGCAGTGCTTCGAAGCCGCCGCCCGGCACCTGAGCTTCACCCGCGCGGCGCAGGAGCTGCACCTGACCCAGAGCGCTGTCAGCAAGCAGGTTGCGCAACTCGAGGACATGCTCTCGCATTCGCTGTTCCAGCGTATCCGCCGGCGCTTGCACCTGACCCCGGCCGGCGCGCTGTACCTCGCCGAAGTGAACAAGATCCTCAACCAGATCGACATCTCCAGCCGCTACATCCTCAGCTACGGCGACGAGACCGAGGTGCTGCGCATCGCTACCCAGCCAACCTTCGGTGCGCGCTGGCTGGTACCCAGGCTCAAGGGCTTCGGCGACCGCCACCCGCGCATCCACCTGGACATCCGCAACGAGCTGGAGCCGTTCGACCTGGTGCAGGCCAAGGCCGATATCGCCTTCTTCTTCGGCCAGGGCACCTGGCCGGGGGCCACCTGCATCGAGCTGTTCAGCGAGGAGGTGGTGCCGGTGTGCGCACCCGAGCTGCTGGCCCGGCACCGCTTCGACAGCGCCGAGGCACTCACCGAACACCGGCTGCTGCAGTGCGCATCACGGCCAGAGGCCTGGCATGAGTGGTTTTTGGGGTTGGGCTTGCACAGCCAGAACAGCTACCACGGGCCGCGCTTCGACACGTTCTACCTGTGCATCCGCGCGGCCATCGCCGGCTGTGGCATTGCCCTGATTCCGCGCTACCTGGTGGCTGAAGAACTGAGCGAAGGCAAGCTGGTGGTGGCCTGGGACCACCCGGTGGCGAGCAATGGCCGGCATTTCATCGCCCACGCCGAACACGCCGCCGAAGTGCCTAAGGTCAAGGCCTTCGTGCAGTGGATTCGTGAGCGGGTGGCCGAGGGGGATTGATGTCGCCTGTACCGGCCTCTTCGCGGGCGAGCCCGCCCCCACAGGTAATGCACAAGGCTTGAATCTTGCGCTGATCCTGTGGGAGCGGGCTTGCCCGCGAAGAGGTAAGTTCATGAATCTGAGGAATGACCGCAATCGAATAATTCGTTTGCGGAATAATACTGCGGCGCGCTTGGATATTAAGAAACTCGAACAAGGTCCGCGTGCCCATGAAACTGGAAAGTATCAGTCAATCCATTGCCATCGTTCATCCGATCACACTTTCCCATGGCCGTAATGCCGAAGTCTGGGATACCGACGGCAAACGCTACATCGACTTTGTCGGCGGTATCGGCGTGCTCAACCTGGGCCACTGCAACCCGGCGGTGGTCGAGGCGATCCAGGCCCAGGCCAGCCGCCTGACCCACTACGCGTTCAACGCCGCGCCCCATGGCCCGTACCTGGAGCTGATGGAGCGCCTGCGCCAGTTCGTCCCGGTCAGCTACCCGCTGGCCGGCATGCTCACCAACAGCGGTGCGGAAGCGGCGGAAAACGCCCTGAAGGTCGCCCGCGGTGCCACCGGCAAACGCGCCATCATCGCCTTCGACGGCGGCTTCCACGGCCGCACCCTGGCCACCCTGAACCTCAACGGTAAGGTCGCGCCGTACAAGCAGCGGGTCGGCGAACTGCCAGGGCCGGTGTACCACCTGCCCTACCCCAGCGCCGATACCGGCGTCACCTGCGAGCAGGCGCTCCAGGCCATGGACCGGCTGTTCAGCGTCGAGTTGGCGGTGGAAGACGTGGCGGCGTTCATCTTCGAGCCGGTGCAAGGCGAAGGTGGCTTCCTTGCCCTTGACCCAGCGTTTGCCCAGGCGCTGCGGCGCTTCTGTGACGAGCGCGGGATCCTGATCATCATCGACGAGATCCAATCCGGCTTCGGCCGTACCGGCCAGCGTTTCGCTTTCCCACGCTTGGGCATCGAACCGGATTTGCTGTTGCTGGCAAAGAGCATCGCCGGCGGCATGCCGCTGGGCGCAGTAGTCGGGCGTCAGGACTTGATGGCGGCACTGCCCAAGGGCGGCCTGGGTGGGACCTATTCGGGCAACCCGATCGCCTGCGCGGCGGCGCTGGCGAGCCTGGCACAGATGACCGACGACAACGTTGCCACTTGGGGTGAACGCCAGGAACAAGCGATCGTTAGCCGCCACGCCCGCTGGAAGGCCTCGAACCTGAGCCCGTATATCGGCCGCCTGACCGGCACCGGCGCCATGCGTGGCATCGAGTTCGTCAATGCCGATGGCAGCCCGGCGCCAGCACAGCTGGCCAAGGTGATGGAAGCGGCGCGGGCCAAGGGGCTGCTGTTGATGCCCAGCGGCAAGGCGCGGCACATCATTCGCCTGCTGGCGCCGCTGACCATCGAGGCCGAGGTGCTCGAGGAAGGGCTGGATATCCTCGAGCAGTGCCTGGCTGAACTGAGCTGAGGGTTACAGGCCCAGTTCTTCAGGGGTGAGCATGTCGGACTCGAAGGCGATCCAGCCGCCTTCGAGTTCGGCGTGGCCGTTGACGATCGGGCCGTAGTAGGTCAGGCCATTCTCCAGGGTCACGCAGATGTGCGTGGCGGTTTTTTCGGGGGCCGCGAGCGTACCGACGAAATGCACCTTCTTCAGGGTTTCGGTCACCGCTTCCAGCCCGACGCGCATGCCCGGGTTTTCCGAGGCTTCGGTGTCCCCCCCGCGGTCTTCGGCACTGATGGTCACGGTGGCGGTGTAAGGGTACTTGGTGCTCAAGCGGGGTTACCTCAAAAGGGTGTCTGGGTATATGGGCGCGTAGAGTACGGCAGGCGATCTCCGTTGTCTCTACCGGCCTCTTCGCGAGTAAACCCGCTCCCACAGGAATTTCACATTGCTCAAGGTGTGCACGGTACCTGTGGGAGCGGGCGAGCCCGCGAAGAGGCCAGGCCTGCAAAAGCTGCCCCGATCTGTTAGGGTGCCCGCCGATGCACGCCACACCACACGAGGACACCTGAGTGAGCGCCGAAGAACCCCTGATCGCCGACCTGTTCGAGGTCGACAAACGCCTGACCCTCAAGCCCGTCGTGGATTTCAACAGCTTCCTGCGCAACGCCTTTGGCGAAGGCCCGTGCCGCTGCCACCGCTGCGCCGAAGGCAGCGACCAAAGCAGCTACAGCCACGCCCACACGTTCACCTTCGAAGGCCGCCCGTGGCATCGCCGCTTCGCCAGCACCGCAGGCAGCGACGTCGCCCAGGTACTGAAAAAGGCCTGGCTGTCGTACACCAAGGCCGACCTCACCCTGCTCGGCGCGCTGGACCTCACCACCCTCAAGACATTCACTGAGGTCGCCATGCACGAGCGCCTGCTGGCCCTGCTGCCGGCCAGCGGCCTGGCCCGCGAAATCGACGGCCAGTGGATGCTGCAAGCCCAGGCTGACTGACGGCCCGGCGGTCAGGCAGGATTCCCCCGCTCTGCTACCGTGGGGGAATCCGCCCATCTGCAGGTAGTCCGTCATGGCCCGTACAACGCCCATCGAGCTGTACCGCAATATCGGCATCGTCGCCCACGTGGACGCTGGCAAGACCACGACCACCGAGCGCATCCTGTTCTACACCGGGGTCAACCACAAGATGGGCGAGGTGCACGATGGCGCCGCGACCATGGACTGGATGGCCCAGGAACAGGAGCGCGGCATCACCATCACCTCGGCAGCGACCACGGCCTTCTGGCAGGGCTCGACCAAGCAGTTCGCCGACAAGTACCGCTTCAATATCATCGACACCCCCGGCCACGTCGACTTCACCATCGAGGTGGAGCGTTCACTGCGCGTACTGGATGGCGCGGTGGTGGTGTTCAGCGGCGCAGACGGCGTCGAGCCGCAGTCCGAGACGGTCTGGCGCCAGGCCAACAAGTACCACGTGCCGCGCCTGGCCTATATCAACAAGATGGACCGCCAGGGCGCCGACTTCCTGCGTGTGGTTAAACAGATCGACCAGCGCCTGGGCCACCACCCGGTGCCGATCCAGCTGGCCATCGGCAGCGAAGAGAACTTCATCGGCCAGATCGACCTGGTGAAGATGAAGGCGATCTACTGGAACGACAATGACCAGGGCACCAGCTACCGCGAAGAAGACATTCCCGCCGAACTGCAGGCGCTGGCCGACGAATGGCGCGCGCACATGATCGAGGCCGCGGCCGAAGCCAATGATGAACTGACCATGAAGTTTCTCGAGGGCGAGGAGCTGAGCGTCGATGAAATCAAGGCAGCCTTGCGCCAGCGCACCATCGCCAATGAAATCGTACCGACCATTCTCGGCTCGTCGTTCAAGAACAAGGGTGTGCCGCTGATGCTCGACGCGGTGATCGACTACCTGCCCGCGCCCTCGGAAATCCCGGCAATCAAGGGCACCGACCCGGACGACGAGGAAAAGCATCTGGAGCGTCACGCTGACGATAAAGAGCCCTTCTCCGCCCTCGCCTTCAAGATCGCCACCGACCCCTTCGTCGGTACCCTGACCTTCGCCCGGGTGTATTCCGGTGTGCTCAGTTCAGGCAACGCCGTGCTCAACTCGGTGAAAGGCAAGAAGGAACGCATCGGCCGCATGGTGCAGATGCACGCCAACCAGCGCGCCGAGATCAAGGACGTGTGCGCCGGCGACATCGCCGCGCTGATCGGCATGAAGGACGTCACCACCGGCGACACCCTGTGCGACATCGACAAGCCGATCATCCTCGAACGCATGGACTTCCCCGACCCGGTGATCTCGGTGGCGGTGGAGCCGAAGACCAAGGGCGACCAGGAGAAGATGGGCATCGCCCTGGGCAAGCTGGCCCAGGAAGACCCGTCGTTCCGTGTGCGCACCGATGAAGAAACCGGCCAGACCATCATTTCCGGCATGGGCGAACTGCACCTGGACATCATCGTCGACCGCATGAAACGCGAATTCAATGTCGACGCCAACATCGGCAAGCCGCAGGTGGCCTACCGCGAGAAGATCCGCAACACCTGCGAGATCGAGGGCCGCTTCGTTCGCCAGTCCGGCGGGCGTGGGCAGTATGGCCACTGCTGGATCCGCTTCGCCCCCGGCGATGAAGGCAAGGAAGGCCTGGAATTCATCAACGAGATTGTCGGCGGCGTGGTGCCGCGCGAGTACATCCCGGCGATCCAGAAAGGCATCGAGGAGCAGATGAAGAACGGGGTACTGGCCGGCTACCCGCTGATCAACCTGAAGGCAGCGGTGTACGACGGCTCCTACCACGACGTCGACTCCAACGAGATGGCCTACAAGATCGCGGCGTCCATGGCCACCAAGCAGCTGTCGCAGAAAGGCGGTGCGGTGTTGCTGGAGCCGGTGATGAAAGTCGAGGTGGTGACACCGGAGGAGTATCAGGGCGATATCCTCGGCGACCTGAGCCGACGTCGGGGGATGATCCAGGATGGCGACGAGACCCCCGCCGGCAAGGTGATCCGCGCCGAAGTGCCGTTGGGCGAGATGTTCGGCTATGCCACTTCGATGCGCTCGATGACCCAGGGGAGAGCGAGCTTTTCGATGGAATTCACCCGCTATGCCGAGGCACCGGCTAGCATTGCCGATGCCATCGTCAAGAAAAACCGCGGGGAGTAAGCATTTTTCCTGTACCGGCCTCTTCGCGGGCACGCCCGCTCCCACAGGGAATATGCGATCCCTGTGGGAGCGGGCGTGCCCGCGAAGGGGCCGGTGCAGGCCACAACGATAGTCAGTGCTGCTCGCCAGCCCGCTTGAGCAGCTTCTTGCAACGCTCCGACAGATGCACCACCCGCAGATGCTTACCCGCCTTGGCATAACGCTCACGCAAGGTCTTCAACGCCGCAATCGCCGAATAATCGACAAAGCTCAGATGCTGGCAATCAAGGATGACCTTGGCCGGGTCATTGGCGGGGTCGAACTGGTTGAGAAACGGTGTGGTCGAGGCAAAGAACAACGTGCCATGCACCTGGTAATGCTTGCCCCCTTCCCCGTCCTCGTGGCTGTCGGCATACAGCTCACGGGCATGCTGCCAGGCAAAGTTGACCGCCGCGATGACAATGCCGAACAGCACCGCGACCGCCAGGTCGGTGAACACCGTCACCACGGTCACGGCGATGATCGCCAGCACGTCGCTCACCGGTACCTTGTGCAGCACCCGCAACGAGGCCCAGGCAAAGGTCTGCTGGGCCACCACGAACATCACCCCGACCAGCGCCGCCAGCGGAATGCGCTCGATCAGCGGCGACAGGAACAGTACGAACAGCAAGATCATCAGCCCCGCTACCACGCCTGACAACCGGCCACGGCCATTGGAGCTGAGGTTGATCACGGTCTGGCCGATCATTGCGCAGCCCCCCATGCCACCGCACAGGCCGGAGACCATGTTGGCCGCCCCCAACGCCACGCACTCGCGGTCCGGGTAGCCACGGCTCTCGGTGATCTCATCGGTGAGGTTGAGGGTCAGCAGGGTTTCCAGCAGGCCGACCATGGCCATCAGCACTGCGTAGGGGACGATGATTTTCAGGGTTTCCAGGTTCCAGGGCACCGCCGGCAGGGCCAGCTGCGGCAGGCCACCGGCAATATGCGCCATGTCACCGAGGGTGCGGGTCGGCAGGCCGAGCAGGTACACCAGCATGCCAACACCGAGAATCGCCACCAGCGCAGGCGGCACCGCACGGGTCAGTTTCGGCAACACATAGACCACCAGCATGGTCAGCGCCACCAGGCCGATCATCAGGTACAGCGGTGCGCCACTGAGCCAGTGCCCACCGTCCTTGAAGTGCTCGAGCTGGGCCAGGGCGATGACGATCGCCAGGCCGTTGACGAAGCCGAGCATCACCGGGTACGGCACCAGCCGCACCAGTTTGCCCAAACGCAGCAGGCCGAACAGGATCATCACCACCCCGCCCAGCAGGACGGTGGCCAGCAGGTATTGCACACCATGCTGCACCACCAGGGCGACGATCACCACCGCCATCGAGCCTGCGGCACCGGAGATCATCCCCGGGCGGCCACCGAACAGCGCCGTCAGGGTGCAGATGATGAAAGCGCCATACAGGCCCATCAATGGATTGAGGTGGGCCACCAGGGCGAAGGCGATGCACTCGGGCACCAAGGCGAACGAAGTGGTCAGGCCGGCGAGCAGGTCGGCACGTAGTCGGGCGGGTTTCATGGGCATCCTGTGGTGCGGTCCGGGCGGACGGTACGGAAAAACAAGGGGCGCGATGTTACGGAATTTGTCTGACAGCGGCCACCGCAGCGCCACGGCTTTCCTCAATTATTCGGCGGACAATATTTTATAGTTGGCCGGATAATTGAGGATAAAAGCCGTAGCCCGGCAGACTCCTGACAAATTTGCCATCATGTTGATTCCACCTGCGGAGATCATGGACATGCCGCTA
The DNA here is from genome assembly GCF_001320485.1 of Pseudomonas sp. NBRC 111130. Lineage (NCBI taxonomy): Bacteria > Pseudomonadati > Pseudomonadota > Gammaproteobacteria > Pseudomonadales > Pseudomonadaceae > Pseudomonas > Pseudomonas sp. NBRC 111130. Next base: position 41,671 of record NZ_BCBG01000016.1, on the reverse strand, counting down.
CGCCCCCTCTTCACTGCCCTGCTGCTGACTGCCAGCCTCACCGCCCAGGCCGCCACCGAAGTGGTGCCCCTGCAGCATCGCAGCAGCGCCGAACTGCTGCCCGCCGCACAGGCCTTCATTGGCCGCGACGGCACGGTGAGCGCTTTCGAGAACAAGCTGATCGTCAATGCCAGCCCCGAGCGCATCGATGACCTGCGCACGCTGCTGCAACAGTTGGACACCGCGCCCAAGCGCCTGCTGATCAGCGTCGACAACAACGACAGCAACTATCAGGACACCCGCGGCAACGGCCAGGTCATCCGCTACGGCACCAGTAATCGCGACGGCGGCTTGCAGCAAATTCAGGCCAGCGAAGGTCAGCCGGCATTGATCCAGATCGGCCAGAGCATCCCGATTACCAGCAGCAGCACCGACGGCTACGGGCGCATCCAGAGCAACACCGAATACCGCAATGTGACCCAGGGTTTCTACGTCACGCCGAGCTTGAGCGGAGATACGGTTCGTCTACAAATTAGCAGCAATAATGACCGAGTGAGCCAGGAACGTGCCGATGTAGTGAAAGTGCAAAGTACCGACACGACAATCACCGGCAGGCTCGGTGAGTGGATCACCCTGGCCGGCTACAACCAGCAGAGCCAAGCCGACCGCAACCCTTCAAGCCGCACCTACAGCACGCAACGGGGTGAAAACATGACTTTGCGCGTCAAAGTCGACCTTCTGGACTGATCCCAGGCAATTCAAGGCCTCGACCAAAGGCCTTGAAACTGACCGCCAAGTCGCATTAGACCAAAGATGTAGTAAGAGAAAAAAACCACTACAAAACATTTGACAGGGTCTTTTTGCCAAGGGCATGATGGCCTCGCTCCCGCTAATCAGGGGCCCTGGCAAGGGCCTTCGAGGCGCCCTCCTCCCACCCCTGGAGGCACCTCGTGTCTATACGGCCCACAAGGCGGTTCGACGGGATTGCGACTGCAACGAAGAAGTTGTCCCGAGGGACGGAAGCGCATCACCGCAGTTCTGGCAATCGCGTAGCACCGCAGCAAGGCAACCACGAGCCGACCTGCCGGAGCGCAACTGCGCCTGACCTGCATCTCCTTCCCCTTCGAGCCTTCGCGTTCGCCGCCGCATTCCCCCGCACAGGACAGCCGCCAGTCCCTGATGAGCCCCGAGCATCAGCACAATTAACCCAAGATCGATGCGACGAGGTTTATTTCCATGGCACTGACACGCGAACAGCAAATTGCAGCCCTCGAGAAAGACTGGGCCGAGAACCCGCGCTGGAAAGGCGTGACCCGTACCTACACCGCCGCCGATGTCGTTCGCCTGCGTGGCTCCCTGCAGCCGGAGCACACCCTGGCCCGCCTGGGTGCAGAAAAACTGTGGAAGCTGGTCACCGAAGGTGCCCACCCGTCCTTCCGCCCAGAAAAAGATTTCGTCAACTGCATGGGCGCCCTGACCGGCGGCCAGGCAGTGCAGCAGGTCAAGGCCGGCATCCAGGCCATTTACCTGTCTGGCTGGCAAGTGGCCGCCGACAACAACTCGGCCGAATCCATGTACCCAGACCAGTCGCTGTACCCGGTCGACTCGGTACCGACCGTGGTCAAGCGCATCAACAATGCATTCCGCCGCGCCGACCAGATCCAGTGGAAAGCCGGCAAGAACCCGGGCGATGAAGGCTACATCGACTACTTCGCGCCGATCGTGGCTGACGCGGAAGCCGGTTTCGGCGGCGTGCTGAACGCCTACGAGCTGATGAAGAACATGATCGAGGCAGGCGCCGCCGGCGTGCACTTCGAAGACCAGCTGGCCTCGGTGAAAAAATGCGGCCACATGGGTGGCAAGGTACTGGTACCGACCCAGGAAGCGGTGCAGAAGCTGGTGGCCGCACGCCTGGCTGCCGACGTATCGGGTGTACCGACCATCATCCTGGCCCGTACCGACGCCAACGCCGCCGACCTGCTGACCAGCGACTGCGACCCGTACGACCAGCCGTTCGTGATCGGCGAGCGTACCCGTGAAGGCTTCTACAAGGTGCGTGCCGGCCTTGACCAGGCCATCGCCCGCGGCCTGGCCTATGCCCCGTACGCCGACCTGATCTGGTGCGAGACCGCCAAGCCGGACCTGGACGAAGCCCGTCGCTTCGCCGAAGCGATCAAGAAGGAGTACCCGGACCAGATCCTGTCGTACAACTGCTCGCCTTCCTTCAACTGGAAGAAAAACCTGGACGACGCGACCATCGCCAAGTTCCAGCGCGAGCTGTCGGCCATGGGCTACAAGCACCAGTTCATCACCCTGGCCGGCATCCACAACATGTGGCACGGCATGTTCAACCTGGCGCACGATTACGCCCGCAACGACATGACCGCCTACGTGAAGCTGCAAGAGCAGGAATTTGCCGACGCCAACAAGGGCTACACCTTCGTGGCGCACCAGCAGGAAGTCGGCACCGGCTACTTCGACGACATGACTACCGTGATCCAGGGTGGCGCTTCGTCGGTGACTGCACTGACCGGTTCGACCGAGGAAGAGCAGTTCCACTGATCGTGGCTTGCTGACTGAGGCCCGGGGCTTGCGAAAGCCCCGGGCTTTTCATTTTCCTGTACCGGCCCTTTCGCGGGCACGCCCGCTCCCACAGGAACTGCGCACAGTTCGAAGGCTGTGGTTATCCTGTGGGAGCGGGCGTGCCCGCGAAAGGGCCAGTACAGGCTGAAGCAATTCCCAGGATCAGGGCTATGCTTGTGGCAGCCCAGCAGCAAGGACCGCCCATGCCCCGTCCAAGCCACCTGATGATGCTCGCCCTGGCCGCCGCCGCGCTCTATCTATATGCAGTGGCCAGCGACAACGCGCTGCTCGGCCTGCTGGCCAAGCCCATTCCAGTCCTGGCACTGATTGCCTGGCTATACACAGCCCCCGCTACACCCTATCGCCGCCGGATCACCATCGGCCTGGCGTTCTCGGTACTGGGCGACATCCTCCTGGCCATCCCGGCCGACCTGTTCGTGTTCGGCCTGACCGCGTTCCTTTGCGCTCACCTGGCCTACCTGCGCGCCTACTGCGGCAAGACCATCCGCCCCGCCCTGCCCGCACTGCTGCTAAGCGTCATCACCGGCGTCACCCTGTTCGGCGTACTGGCCAGCCACGGCCTTGGCCCGCTGCTGACTCCGGTCTCGGTCTATGCCCTGGCCATCAGCGCCATGCTCTGGCGCGCGCTTGCCTGCGGCGGTGTCGCCGCTTTGGGGGCCTGCCTGTTCGTTTTCTCCGACAGCCTGATCGGCATTGACCGCTTCGTCAGCCCGTTCGCTGCCGCGCCCTACTTGATCATCCTCGCCTACTGGCTGGGCCAGTGGGCGATCGCTTCGTCAGTCCGTCATGGCTCAAGCGCTGAAGTATTGACCCAGAGCGGTGCGCGCAGCACCGGAAGCTGCTAGAACACGAGTCTTTCGCATTTACAAGTAGGGTGAATCTGCAGATGAACTTTACAAGGCACAGAACAGCCAAATTCAAAGGCATCAGATCAAATGATATCAATTATCATTACGAAGTTTGTAATTCGTTACCACTCGCAAGAAACATAATTAACAAAACCGCATGCAATGCCCGAATCTCAAGGCTTTCAGCCAGTTAGGCGCGGGTTTTGTACTAAATCCTACGAATAAATTTGCAACGGAAATTTTACTTGCACCGGGTTTACCCATAAAATCAGCCCGATTGATTCAGCTGCGACATTTGGTCACTGCACCTGCGACACCACGTCGCCGCTCTACTTATTTCAGACTGCAGAGCTGGGTCTCTGTATAAGGATTTCTAGCATGTCCGATTCGGCAGGACTCATCGCCCACAACTGGGGCTTTGCCATCTTCCTCCTGGGTGTCGTCGGCCTGTGTGCCTTCATGCTCGGCCTGTCCAGCCTGCTCGGTAGCAAAGCCTGGGGCCGCGCCAAGAACGAACCTTTCGAATCCGGCATGCTGCCCGTCGGCAGCGCCCGCCTGCGCCTGTCCGCCAAATTCTATCTGGTCGCGATGCTGTTCGTGATCTTCGATATCGAAGCCCTCTTCCTGTATGCATGGTCTGTGTCCGTCCGCGAAAGTGGCTGGACCGGATTCGTCGAAGCACTCGTTTTCATAGCAATTCTGTTGGCTGGTCTTGTCTACCTATGGCGCGTCGGAGCCCTTGACTGGGCACCCGAAGGTCGCCGCAAGCGGCAAGCGAAGCTGAAACAATGAGGCTTTGGCAATGCAATACAATCTCACCAGAATCGATCCGGATGCGCCCAACGAGCAGTACCCGGTAGGTGATCGGGAAACCGTCACAGACCAGCTGCTCGAGGACCAGGTCCACAAGAACATCTTCATGGGCAAGCTTGAAGATGTGATGCGTGGCGCGGTCAACTGGGGTCGCAAGAATTCCCTCTGGCCGTACAACTTCGGCCTGTCCTGCTGCTACGTGGAAATGACCACGGCCTTCACGGCGCCCCACGACATCGCCCGCTTCGGCGCCGAAGTCATCCGGGCCTCGCCGCGTCAGGCCGACTTCATGGTCATCGCCGGTACCTGCTTCGTCAAAATGGCGCCGATCATCCAGCGCCTGTATGAGCAGATGCTCGAACCGAAGTGGGTCATCTCCATGGGTTCGTGCGCCAACTCCGGTGGCATGTACGACATCTACTCGGTCGTTCAGGGGGTCGACAAGTTCCTCCCCGTGGACGTCTACGTGCCTGGCTGCCCGCCGCGCCCCGAGGCTTTCCTGCAAGGCTTGATGCTGCTGCAAGAGTCGATTGGCCAAGAACGACGCCCGCTTTCCTGGGTGGTTGGTGATCAAGGCATCTACCGTGCCGAGATGCCAGCCCAGAAGGACCTGCGTCGTGAACAGCGCATTGCGGTTACCAACCTGCGCAGCCCCGACGAAGTCTGATCCAGCGACCTGCCGCCCGCTCCCGAAAGAGCCGGCGGCCTGGCTTCATTCTTAACGCTGACCCAAAGCGACCGAGACCATGACAGCGGACAACGCTATTTTCATTCCGCCTTACAAGGCAGACGACCAGGATGTGGTCGTCGAATTGCACAACCGTTTTGGCGCCGACGCATTCGTCGCCCAGGAAACCCGCACCGGCATGCCTGTGCTGTGGGTAAAGCGCGCCCAGCTCAAAGAAGTGCTGAGCTTCCTGCGCGGCGTCGCCAAGCCGTACAGCATGCTGTACGACCTGCACGGCGTCGACGAGCGCCTGCGCACCCAGCGCCGCGGCCTGCCCGCTGCCGACTTCAGCGTTTTCTACCACTTGCTGTCGATCGAACGTAACAGCGATGTGATGATCAAGGTGTCGCTCAGCGAAGGCGACCTGAACCTGCCGACCGTGACCGGCATCTGGCCCAACGCCAACTGGTACGAGCGCGAAGTCTGGGACATGTTCGGCATCGACTTTGCCGGCCACCCGCACCTGAGCCGCATCATGATGCCGCCGACCTGGGAAGGTCACCCGCTGCGCAAGGACTACCCTGCCCGCGCCACCGAGTTCGATCCCTACAGCCTGACCCTGGCCAAGCAGCAGCTTGAAGAGGAATCGGCGCGCTTCAACCCGGAAGCCTGGGGCATGAAGCGTCAGGGCGCCAACGAGGACTACATGTTCCTCAACCTCGGCCCGAACCACCCTTCGGCCCACGGTGCCTTCCGTATCGTCCTGCAGCTGGACGGTGAAGAGATCGTCGACTGCGTGCCGGACATCGGTTACCACCACCGTGGTGCCGAAAAAATGGCCGAGCGCCAGTCCTGGCACAGCTTCATTCCCTACACCGACCGTATCGACTACCTCGGCGGGGTGATGAACAACCTGCCGTACGTGCTCGCGGTCGAGAAGCTGGCCGGCATCAAGGTGCCACAGAAGGTCGACACCATCCGCGTGATGCTGGCCGAGTTCTTCCGTATCACCAGCCACCTGCTGTTCCTGGGTACCTACATCCAGGACGTCGGCGCCATGACCCCGGTGTTCTTCACCTTCACCGACCGCCAGCGCGCCTACACCGTGATCGAAGCGATCACCGGTTTCCGCCTGCACCCGGCCTGGTACCGCATCGGTGGCGTTGCCCACGACCTGCCACGCGGCTGGGACAAGCTGGTCAAGGACTTCGTCGAATGGCTGCCCAAGCGCCTCGACGAGTACGAGAAGGCCGCCCTGCGCAACAGTATCCTCAAGGGTCGTACCATTGGTGTTGCCGCGTACAACACCAAGGAAGCCCTGGCCTGGGGTACCACCGGTGCCGGCCTGCGTGCCACCGGCTGCGACTTCGACCTGCGTAAAGCGCGCCCGTACTCCGGCTACGAGAACTTCGAGTTCGAAGTACCGCTGGCCCACAACGGCGATGCCTACGATCGCTGCATGGTCCGTGTCGAGGAGATGCGCCAGAGTATCCGCATCATCGACCAGTGCCTGCGCAACATGCCGGAAGGCCCGTACAAGGCGGACCACCCGCTGACCACGCCGCCGCCGAAAGAGCGCACCCTGCAGCACATCGAAACCCTGATCACGCACTTCCTGCAGGTCTCGTGGGGCCCGGTCATGCCGGCCAACGAGTCGTTCCAGATGATCGAGGCGACCAAGGGCATCAACAGTTACTACCTGACGAGCGATGGCGGCACCATGAGCTACCGCACCCGGATCCGTACTCCGAGCTACCCGCACCTGCAGCAGATCCCTTCGGTGATCAAAGGCAGCATGGTCGCCGACCTCATTGCGTACCTGGGCAGTATCGACTTCGTTATGGCTGACGTGGACCGCTAAGCATGAACAGCACGCTTATCCAGACAGACCGTTTCGCCCTGAGCGAAACCGAGCGCTCGGCCATCGAGCACGAAATGCATCACTACGAGGACCCGCGCGCGGCGTCCATCGAAGCCCTGAAGATCGTCCAGAAGGAACGTGGCTGGGTGCCGGACGGCGCCATCCACGCCATCGGCGAAGTGCTGGGCATTCCCGCCAGCGACGTCGAGGGTGTGGCCACGTTCTACAGCCAGATCTTCCGCCAGCCGGTTGGCCGCCACATCATCCGCGTGTGCGACAGCATGGTCTGCTACATCGGTGGCCACGAATCGGTGGTCAGCCAGATCCAGAGCGAACTGGGCATCGGCCTCGGCCAGACTACCGCGGACGGGCGCTTCACCCTGCTGCCGGTGTGCTGCCTGGGCAACTGCGACAAGGCCCCGGCGCTGATGATCGACGACGACACCTTTGGTGACGTACAGCCGGCTGGCGTTTCCAAACTGCTGGAGGGTTACGTATGACCATTACTTCCTTCGGCCCGGCCAACCGCATCGCGCGCTCGGCCGAAACCCACCCGCTGACCTGGCGCCTGCGTGACGACGGCGAGCCAGTGTGGCTGGCCGAGTATGAGTCGAAGAACGGCTACGCTGCCGCGCGCAAGGCGCTGGCCGACATGTCGGCCGACGACATCGTGCAGAGCGTCAAGGACTCCGGCCTCAAGGGCCGCGGTGGCGCTGGCTTCCCCACTGGCGTGAAGTGGGGCCTGATGCCCAAAGACGAATCCATGAACATCCGCTACCTGCTGTGCAACGCGGACGAAATGGAACCGAACACCTGGAAGGACCGCATGCTGATGGAGCAACAGCCCCATCTGCTGGTCGAGGGCATGCTGATCAGCGCCCGTGCGCTCAAGGCCTACCGTGGCTACATCTTCCTGCGTGGCGAATACACCACCGCAGCGAAGAACCTCAACCGTGCCATCGACGAAGCCAAGGCCGCAGGCCTGCTGGGCAAGAACATCCTGGGTTCGGGCTTCGACTTCGAGCTGTTCGTGCACACCGGGGCCGGGCGCTACATCTGCGGTGAAGAAACCGCACTGATCAACTCCCTGGAAGGCCGCCGCGCCAACCCGCGCTCCAAGCCGCCCTTCCCGGCCGCCGTTGGCGTATGGGGCAAGCCGACGTGCGTGAACAACGTCGAGACCCTGTGCAACGTCCCGGCCATCGTCGCCAACGGCAACGACTGGTACAAGTCGCTGGCCCGTGAAGGCAGCGAAGACCACGGCACCAAGCTGATGGGCTTCTCCGGCAAGGTGAAGAACCCGGGCCTGTGGGAACTGCCGTTCGGCGTTACCGCCCGCGAGCTGTTCGAAGACTACGCCGGTGGCATGCGCGACGGCTACAAGCTCAAGTGCTGGCAGCCTGGCGGCGCCGGTACCGGCTTCCTGCTGCCCGAGCACCTCGACGCCCAGATGTATGCCGGTGGCATCGCCAAGGTCGGCACCCGGATGGGTACCGGCTTGGCCATGGCGGTCGACGACAGCATCAACATGGTCTCGCTGCTGCGCAACATGGAAGAGTTCTTTGCCCGCGAGTCGTGCGGCTGGTGCACCCCGTGCCGTGACGGCCTGCCATGGAGCGTGAAGATGCTGCGCGCGCTGGAGAAAGGCCAGGGCCGCGCCGAAGACATCGAGACGCTGCTGGGCCTGGTCAACTTCCTCGGCCCGGGCCGTACCTTCTGTGCTCACGCACCGGGTGCCGTCGAGCCGTTGGGCAGTGCTATCAAATACTTCCGGTCCGAGTTCGAGGCTGGTGTCGCGCCAGCGTCCGCTGCAGACAGCCTGCGCCCTGACCTGGCCAAGCCGATCGTGGTCGGCGCATAACAAGATGACAAGGCGGGTGGCCCGTGCCGCTCGCCAGCTGACAGGCCCGAGTCGATCGTGGCGTGTCGCAAGCTCACCGATTTCCATTAGCCACGCCCGCTCACGCGGGCCAACGAAGAACTTTGAACAATGGCCACTATCCACGTAGACGGCAAAGCGCTCGAAGTCAACGGTGCAGACAACCTGTTACAGGCGTGTCTGTCGCTCGGCCTCGACATCCCTTATTTCTGCTGGCACCCGGCGCTTGGTAGCGTCGGCGCCTGTCGGCAGTGTGCGGTCAAGCAGTACACCGACGAGAACGACACCCGTGGTCGTATCGTCATGTCCTGCATGACCCCTGCCTCCGACGGCACCTGGATTTCCATCGACGATGACGAGTCCAAGGCGTTCCGCGCCAGCGTCGTCGAATGGCTGATGACCAACCACCCGCACGACTGCCCGGTGTGCGAGGAAGGCGGTCACTGCCACCTGCAAGACATGACGGTGATGACCGGCCACAACGAGCGCCGCTACCGTTTCACCAAGCGTACCCACCAGAACCAGGACCTTGGCCCGTTCATCGCCCATGAGATGAACCGCTGCATCGCCTGCTACCGCTGCGTGCGCTACTACAAGGACTATGCCGGTGGTACCGACCTGGGCGTGTACGGCGCCCACGACAACGTGTACTTCGGCCGCGTCGAAGACGGCGTGCTGGAAAGCGAGTTCTCCGGCAACCTGACCGAGGTCTGCCCGACCGGCGTGTTCACCGACAAGACCCACTCCGAGCGCTACAACCGCAAGTGGGACATGCAGTTCGCCCCAAGCATCTGCCATGGCTGCTCCAGCGGCTGCAACATCAGCCCGGGCGAGCGCTACGGCGAGCTGCGTCGCATCGAGAACCGCTTCAACGGTTCGGTCAACCAGTACTTCCTGTGCGACCGCGGCCGCTTCGGCTATGGCTATGTCAACCGCAAGGACCGCCCGCGCCAGCCACACCTGGCCGACGGCACCAAGCTGGGCCTGGACGCTGCGCTGGACAAGGCCGCCGACCTGCTGCGCGGCCGCACCATCGTCGGTATCGGCTCGCCACGCGCCAGCCTCGAAAGCAACTACGGCCTGCGTGAGCTGGTCGGCGCCGACTACTTCTACTCCGGCATGGAAGCAGGCGAACTGGCCCGCGTCCGCCTGGTCCTGGACGTGCTGAACAACAGCCCGCTGCCAGTACCGACCCTGCGCGACATCGAAGACCACGACGCCGTGTTCGTGCTCGGTGAAGACCTGACCCAGACCGCTGCCCGGGTTGCCCTGGCCGTACGCCAGGCCACCAAGGGCAAGGCCGAGGCCATGGCCGAAGCGATGAAGGTTCAACCGTGGCTCGACGCCGCCGTGAAGAACATCGGCCAGCACGCGCTGTACCCGCTGTTCATTGCCTCGCTGGCTGAAACCAAGCTGGACGACGTTGCCGAGGAATGCGTGCATGCCGCCCCGGCGGACCTGGCCCGCATCGGTTTCGCCGTGGCCCACGCCATCGATCCGAGCGCACCGGCAGTCGCCGGCCTGGACGACGAAGCCAAGGCCCTGGCCCAACGCATCGCCGATGCCTTGGTCGCCGCCAAGCGCCCACTGGTCGTGGCCGGTACTTCGCTGGCCGACCCGGCACTGATCGAAGCTGCCGCCAACATCGCCAAGGCCCTGAAGCTGCGCGAGAAGAACGGTTCGCTGAGCCTGGTGGTACCTGAGGCCAACAGCCTCGGTATGGCCATGATGGGTGGCGAGTCGGTCGATGCCGCACTGGATGCCGTCATCAGCGGCAAGGCCGACGCCATCGTCGTGCTGGAGAACGACTTGTACGCCCGCGTACCGGCCGCCAAGGTCGATGCTGCCCTGGCTGCGGCCAAGGTGGTGATCGTCGCCGACCACTCCAAGACCGCCACTGTCGACCGCGCCCACCTGGTGCTGCCGGCCGCATCCTTCGCCGAAGGCGACGGTACCCTGGTCAGCCAGGAAGGCCGCGCCCAGCGCTTCTTCCAGGTGTTCGATCCGCAGTACCTGGACAGCAGCATCCTGGTTCACGAAGGCTGGCGCTGGATGCACGCCCTGCGTGCCACCCTGCTCAACAAGCCGGTCGACTGGACCCAGCTGGACCACGTCACCAGTGCCTGCGCCGAAGCCGCCCCGCAACTGGCCGGCATCGTCAACGCCGCGCCGAGCGCCGCGTTCCGCATCAAGGGCATGAAGCTGGCCCGTGAGCCGCTGCGCTACTCCGGCCGTACTGCCATGCGCGCCAACATCAGCGTGCACGAGCCGCGTACCCCGCAGGACAAGGACACCGCGTTCGCCTTCTCCATGGAAGGCTATTCGGGTTCGGCCGAACCGCGTCAGCAGGTGCCGTTCGCCTGGTCGCCAGGCTGGAACTCGCCGCAAGCCTGGAACAAGTTTCAGGACGAGGTCGGCGGCCACCTGCGTGCCGGTGACCCGGGCGTGCGCCTGATCGAATCGCAAGGCGATCGCCTGAACTGGTTCACCGCCATCCCTGGCGCGTTCAACCCGGCCCGTGGGACCTGGACTGCGGTACCGTTTTTCCATCTGTTCGGCAGCGAAGAGAGTTCTTCGCGCGCAGCCCCGGTGCAAGAGCGCATCCCGTCCGCCTACGTGGCGCTGGCCAAGTCCGAAGCCGACCGCCTGGGGGTCAACGACGGCGCCCTGCTGAGCCTGAACGTCGCAGGCGTGGCGCTGCGCCTGCCGCTGCGCATCAATGAAGAACTGGGCGCTGGCCTGGTTGCCCTGCCCAAAGGCCTGGCCGGCATCCCGCCGGCCATCTTCGGTGCATCCGTCGAAGGTCTGCAGGAGGCAGCACAATGAGCTGGTTCACCCCCGAAGTGATCGATGTGATCCTCACCGTGGTCCGGGCCATCGTGGTCCTGCTCGCCGTGGTGGTGTGCGGCGCGCTGCTCAGCTTCGTCGAGCGCCGCCTGCTGGGCTGGTGGCAGGACCGTTACGGTCCGAACCGTGTCGGCCCGTTCGGCATGTTCCAGATCGCTGCCGACATGCTGAAGATGTTCTTCAAGGAAGACTGGAACCCGCCCTTCGTCGATCGCATGATCTTCACCCTGGCGCCAGTGGTGGCCATGAGCGCCCTGCTGATCGCCTTCTGCGTGATCCCGATCACCCCGCTGTGGGGCGTCGCCGACCTGAACATCGGCCTGCTGTTCTTCTTCGCCATGGCCGGCCTGTCGGTCTACGCGGTGCTGTTCGCCGGCTGGTCGTCGAACAACAAGTACGCCCTGCTGGGCAGCTTGCGTGCCTCGGCACAGACCGTGTCGTACGAGGTGTTCCTGGGCCTGGCGCTGATGGGCGTGGTGGTGCAGGTGGGCTCGTTCAACATGCGCGACATCGTTGAATACCAGGCTCAGAACCTGTGGTTCATCATTCCGCAGTTCTTCGGCTTCTGCACCTTCTTCATCGCTGGCGTCGCCGTGACCCACCGTCACCCGTTCGACCAGCCGGAAGCGGAACAGGAACTGGCCGACGGCTACCACATCGAGTATGCCGGGATGAAATGGGGCATGTTCTTCGTCGGTGAGTACATCGGCATCATCCTCATCTCGGCGCTGCTGGTGACCCTGTTCTTCGGCGGCTGGCACGGCCCGTTCGGCATCCTGCCGCAACTGTCGTTCCTGTGGTTCGCCCTGAAGACTGCGTTCTTCATCATGCTGTTCATCCTGCTGCGCGCTTCGATCCCGCGCCCACGCTATGACCAGGTGATGGACTTCAGCTGGAAGTTCTGCCTGCCGCTGACCCTGATCAATTTGCTGGTGACCGCTGCGATCGTGCTCTACAACACGCCAGCCGTCGCGGCCCAGTGAGGATTTGACCCATGTTCAAGTATATCGGCGACATCGTTAAGGGCACCGGCACCCAGCTGCGCAGCCTGGCAATGGTGTTCTCCCACGGGTTCCGCAAGCGCGACACCCTGCAGTACCCCGAAGAACCCGTGTACCTGCCGCCGCGCTACCGCGGCCGCATCGTCCTCACCCGCGACCCCGATGGCGAGGAGCGCTGCGTAGCGTGCAACCTCTGCGCGGTGGCCTGCCCGGTCGGCTGCATTTCGCTGCAGAAGGCCGAGACCGAGGACGGCCGCTGGTACCCGGAGTTCTTCCGCATCAACTTCTCGCGCTGCATCTTCTGTGGCCTGTGTGAAGAAGCGTGCCCGACCACCGCGATCCAGCTGACTCCGGATTTCGAAATGGCCGAGTTCAAGCGTCAGGACCTGGTGTACGAGAAAGAAGATCTGCTGATCTCCGGCCCCGGCAAGAACCCTGACTACAACTTCTACCGTGTTGCGGGTATGGCGATCGCTGGCAAGCCGAAGGGCGCTGCGCAGAACGAAGCCGAGCCGATCAACGTGAAGAGCTTGCTCCCATAAGGACAGAAAGATGGAATTCGCTTTCTACTTCGCATCCGGGATCGCCGTGGTCTCCACCCTCCGGGTGGTGACGGGCACCAACCCCGTGCACGCCCTGCTTTACCTGATCATCTCGCTGATCTCCGTCGCGATGATCTTCTTCGCCCTGGGCGCGCCGTTTGCCGGCGCCCTGGAAGTGATCGCCTACGCCGGCGCCATCATGGTGCTGTTCGTCTTCGTGGTGATGATGCTCAACCTCGGGCCAGCTTCGGTCGCCCAGGAACGGGGCTGGCTCAAGCCCGGCATCTGGGCCGGGCCGGTGATCCTGGCCGCCCTGCTGCTGCTGGAGCTGCTGTACGTGCTGTTCGTCGCGCCGAGCGGCGCGGCCATCAGCGGTACCACCGTCGGCGCGAAAGAAGTGGGTATCAGCCTGTTCGGCCCGTACCTGCTGGTGGTCGAACTGGCCTCGATGCTGCTGCTCGCTGCTGCCGTCACCGCCTTCCACCTGGGCCGCAACGAGGCGAAGGAGTAAATCATGGGTGCTATCCCTCTCGAACATGGTCTGGCAGTCGCCGGCATCCTGTTCTGCTTAGGTCTGGTTGGCCTGATGGTCCGCCGCAACATCCTCTTCGTGCTCATGAGCCTGGAAGTCATGATGAACGCCTCTGCCCTGGCGTTCATCGTCGCCGGTGCCCGTTGGGTCCAGCCCGACGGCCAGGTGATGTTCATTCTGGTGATCAGCCTGGCAGCCGCCGAGGCCAGCATTGGCCTGGCGATCCTGCTGCAGCTGTATCGCCGCTTCCACACTCTCGACATCGATGCTGCCAGTGAGATGCGCGGATGAACCTTCTCTTCCTGACTTTCGTCTTCCCCCTCGTCGGCTTCCTGCTGCTGTCGTTCTCGCGCGGGCGGTTCTCGGAGAACCTGTCCGCCCTGATCGGCGTCGGCTCGGTGGGCCTGTCGGCCGCCACCGCCACCTACGTCATCTGGCAGTTCAACGTCGCCCCGCCTGAGGGTGGCGCCTACAGCCAGCTGCTCTGGCAGTGGATGTCGGTGGACGGCTTCGCGCCGAACTTCACCCTGTACCTGGACGGCCTGTCGGTCACCATGCTCGGCGTGGTCACCGGTGTCGGCTTCCTGATCCACCTGTTCGCCTCCTGGTACATGCGTGGCGAAGCCGGCTACTCGCGCTTCTTCTCGTACACCAACCTGTTCATCGCCAGCATGCTGTTCCTGATCCTCGGCGATAACCTGCTGTTCATCTACTTCGGCTGGGAAGGCGTGGGCCTGTGCTCGTACCTGTTGATCGGTTTCTACTACAGCAACCGCAACAACGGTAATGCGGCACTCAAGGCGTTCATCGTCACCCGTATCGGCGACGTGTTCATGGCCATCGGCCTGTTCATCCTGTTCGCCCAGCTGGGTACCCTGAACGTGCAGGAACTGCTGGTGCTGGCACCGCAGAAATTCCAGGCTGGCGACACCTGGATGGTCCTGGCGACCCTGATGCTGCTGGGTGGCGCGGTCGGTAAATCGGCCCAGCTGCCGCTGCAGACCTGGCTGGCCGACGCGATGGCGGGCCCGACCCCGGTTTCGGCACTGATCCACGCGGCAACCATGGTGACCGCGGGCGTGTACCTGATCGCCCGTACCAACGGTCTGTTCCTGCTGGCGCCGGACATCCTGCACCTGGTAGGCGTGGTAGGTGGCGTGACCCTGGTACTGGCCGGCTTCGCCGCGCTGGTGCAAACCGACATCAAGCGTATCCTCGCCTACTCGACCATGAGCCAGATCGGCTACATGTTCCTCGCCCTGGGCGTGGGCGCCTGGGACGCGGCGATCTTCCACCTGATGACCCACGCCTTCTTCAAGGCCCTGCTGTTCCTGGCCTCCGGTGCGGTAATCGTTGCCTGCCACCACGAGCAGAACATCTTCAAGATGGGCGGCCTGTGGAAGAAGCTGCCACTGGCCTATGCCAGCTTCGTGGTCGGTGGCGCTGCCCTGGCAGCCTTGCCGATCGTGACCGTGGGCTTCTACTCCAAGGACGAGATCCTCTGGGAAGCCTTCGCCAGCGGTAACACCGGCCTGCTGTACGCCGGCCTGGTCGGTGCGTTCATGACCTCGCTGTATACCTTCCGCCTGATCTTCATCGCCTTCCACGGTGAAGCCAAGACCGAAGCCCACGCTGGCCACGGCATCAGCCACTGGTTGCCGCTGGGCGTGCTGATCGTGCTGTCGACCTTCGTCGGCGCCTGGATCACCCCGCCGCTGGCCGGTGTACTGCCAGAAAGCGCCGGCCATGCCGGTGGCGAAGCCAAGCACGCGCTGGAGATCACCTCGGGTGCCATCGCCATCGCCGGCATCCTGCTGTCGGCCCTGCTGTTCCTGGGCAAGCGCAGCTTCGTCAGCGCGGTCGCCAACAGCGGCATCGGTCGGGTGCTGTCGGCCTGGTGGTTCGCTGCCTGGGGCTTCGACTGGATCTACGACAAGCTGTTCGTCAAACCTTACCTGCTGATCAGCCACGTCCTGCGCAAGGATCCGGTTGACCGCAGCATAGGCCTGATCCCGCGCCTGGCTCGCGGCGGTAACGTCGCCATGAGCAAGACCGAGACCGGCCAGCTGCGCTGGTACACCGCTTCGATCGCCGTTGGTGCAGTGCTGGTACTCGGCGCTGTGGTAGTGGCAGCGGTATGACCATGAACTTTGCGAACCTTGCGACTCTGCGAAAGGAAACCAACCCGTCATGATTTTGCCTTGGCTGATCCTGATCCCCTTCATCGGCGGCCTCCTGTGCTGGCTGGGTGAGCGCTTCGGCGCCACCCTGCCGCGCTGGATCGCGCTGCTGACCATGTCCCTGCTGCTCGGCATCGGCCTGTACCTGTGGGCCAACGGCGACTACACCCTGGCGCCCGCCCCGGGTGGCGAGCCTGCCTGGGCCCTGGAATACAAAGTCCAGTGGATCCAGCGCTTCGGCATCAGTATCCACCTGGCCCTCGATGGCCTGTCGCTGCTGATGATCCTGCTCACCGGCCTGCTCGGTGTGCTGTCGGTACTGTGCTCCTGGAAAGAGATCCAGCGCCACGTCGGCTTCTTCCACCTCAACCTGATGTGGATCCTCGGCGGCGTGGTCGGTGTGTTCCTGGCCCTGGACCTGTTCCTGTTCTTCTTCTTCTGGGAAATGATGCTGGTGCCGATGTACTTCCTCATCGCGCTCTGGGGTCACAGCTCGGCAGATGGCAAGAAGACCCGGATCTACGCGGCGACCAAGTTCTTCATCTTCACCCAGGCCAGTGGCCTGATCATGCTGGTGGCGATCCTCGGCCTGGTGCTGGTCAACTACAGCAACACCGGCGTGATCACCTTCAACTACAGCGACCTGCTCAAGGCCGAGCTGCCGGCCGGTACCGAGTACCTGCTGATGCTGGGCTTCTTCATCGCCTTCGCGGTGAAGCTGCCGGTGGTGCCGTTCCACTCCTGGCTGCCTGACGCTCACGCCCAGGCGCCGACCGCAGGTTCCGTAGACCTGGCCGGTATCTTGCTGAAGACCGCGGCCTATGGCCTGCTGCGCTTCGCCCTGCCGCTGTTCCCTAACGCCTCGGCCGAGTTTGCGCCGATCGCCATGACCCTGGGCCTGATCGGTATCTTCTACGGTGCCTTCCTGGCCTTCGCGCAGACCGACATCAAGCGCCTGATCGCCTTCTCCAGCGTTTCGCACATGGGCTTCGTGCTGATCGGTATCTACTCCGGCAGCCAGCAGGCCCTGCAAGGCGCGGTGATCCAGATGCTGGCCCACGGCCTGTCGGCTGCCGCGCTGTTCATCCTGTCCGGCCAGCTGTACGAGCGCCTGCATACCCGTGACATGCGCCAGATGGGCGGCCTGTGGCACCGCATTGCCTACCTGCCAGCCATCAGCCTGTTCTTCGCCGCCGCGTCGCTGGGCCTGCCAGGTACCGGTAACTTCGTCGGCGAGTTCCTGATCCTGATCGGCAGCTTCGTGCATGTACCGTGGATCACCGTGATCGCCACCACCGGCCTGGTATTCGGTTCGGTGTACTCGCTGATCATGATCCACCGCGCCTACTTCGGCCCGGCCAAGGCCGACACCGTGCTGGCCGGCATGGACGGTCGCGAGCTGGTCATGGTGCTGGGCCTGGCGGTACTGCTGATCCTGCTGGGCGTGTATCCGCAGCCGTTCCTCGACACCTCTGCCGCCACCATGTCCGGCGTGCAGCAGTGGCTCGGTTCCGCTTTCACTCAACTCGCTTCGGCCCGGTAAGAGCGCTATGGAATTCACCACTCAACACTTCATCGCATTGGCGCCGATGCTGATCACCACCATCACCACCGTGGTGGTGATGCTGGCGATCGCCTGGAAGCGCAACCACTCGCAGACCTTCCTGCTGTCTACCGTAGGCCTGAACCTGGCCCTGCTGTCGATCCTGCCGGCACTGAAAGTCGCGCCCTTGGCGGTGACCTCGCTGGTCACCATCGACAAGTTCGCCTGCCTGTACATGGCGATCATCCTGGTGGCCACGCTGGCTTGCGTCACCCTCGCCCACGCCTACCTCGGCGAAGGCTCCAAGGGTTTCCCGGGCAACCGTGAAGAGCTGTACCTGCTGCTGCTGATGTCTGCCCTCGGTGGCCTGGTGCTGGTCAGCGCCAACCACCTGGCCGGCCTGTTCATCGGCCTGGAGCTGCTGTCGGTACCGGTCTATGGCCTGGTGGCATACGCCTTCTTCAACAAGCGTTCGCTGGAAGCTGGCATCAAGTACATGGTGCTGTCGGCCGCAGGCTCCGCCTTCCTGCTGTTCGGCATGGCACTGCTGTACGCCGACGCTGGAAGCCTGACCTTCGACCAGCTGGGCAAGGCCCTGGCCGCCACCAGCATGCCAAGCCTGCTGGCCCAGCTGGGCCTGGGCATGATGCTGGTCGGCCTGGCCTTCAAGCTGTCGCTGGTACCGTTCCACCTGTGGACCCCGGACGTATACGAAGGCGCCCCGGCGCCGGTCGCCGCGTTCCTGGCCACCGCCAGCAAGGTTGCGGTATTCGCCGTGGTCGTGCGTCTGTTCATGCTCTCCCCTGCTGCCAGCAGCGGCGTGCTGAGCACCGTCCTGGCCGTGATCGCGGTAGCGTCGATCCTGATCGGTAACCTGCTGGCACTGACCCAGAGCAACCTCAAGCGCCTGCTCGGTTACTCGTCCATCGCCCACTTCGGTTACCTGGTCATCGCCCTGGTCGCCAGCAAGGGCCTGGCCCTGGAAGCCATGGGCGTGTACCTGGTCACCTACGTGATCACCAGCCTCGGTGCCTTCGGTGTCATCACCTTGATGTCGTCGCCTTACGCCGGCCGTGACGCCGACGCCCTGTACGAGTACCGCGGCCTGTTCTGGCGCCGCCCGTACCTGACCGCGGTGCTGACCGTGATGATGCTGTCGCTGGCGGGTATCCCGCTGACCGCTGGCTTCATCGGCAAGTTCTACATCATCGCCACCGGCGTCGAATCGCAGCTGTGGTGGCTGGTCGGTGCGCTGGTGATCGGTAGCGCCATCGGTGTCTACTACTATCTGCGCGTCATGGTCACCCTGTACCTGGTCGAGCCCAACCTGCGTCGCCACGACGCCCCGCTGAAGTGGGAACAGCGCACAGGTGGCGTGATGCTGCTGGCCATCGCCATCCTCGCCTTCGTCCTCGGTGTATACCCGCAGCCTCTGTTGGACATGGTCCAGCACGCCGGCCTGCAACTGCTGGGCTGATCACTCGGCAATACGCAAAACCCCGCCTCGGCGGGGTTTTTCTTTTTCAAAGGTTACACAACCAAAGCTGTGCTTCGTCTGACACTTGCAGCGTCAGAATCCCGCTTATCGATCTGGAACCCCTGAAATGCGCCCCACCCTCCCCCTTTCGCTGCTGGCCCTGCTGGTCACCAGCGCCGCCCAGGCCGCTGGCAGTATCGAACTCGACCAGGTACTGATCGAAGATCGGCAACAGACCGAACTGGAGACTGCCGCCGAGCGTCTGCGTGAGATCCCAGGCGCCAGCAACCTGGTCGACATGGACAAGGTGGGGCAAGGACGGGTGGCCAGCAATCAGGACGTGCTGGCCTATCAACCTGGCGTGTTCGCCCAGTCCGCGGGTAACGATGGCATCAAGTTGTCGATCCGCGGCTCGGGCATCAACCGTGCGCCTGGAGCCCATGGCTCCGGGGTCTACACGATGTTCGACGGCCTGCCGCTGACAGGCCCGGGCGGTACGCCCTACGAGCTGTTCGAACCCCTGTGGCTGAGCCGTGCCGAAGTACTGCGCGGGGCCAACGGTTTCGATCAAGGCTCGCTGGCCCTGGGCGGGGCCGTCAACTATGTGACCCATACCGGTTACGACGCCGCGCCGCTGCAGGTGCGATACGAGGTCGGCAGCCGAGGCTACCAGCACCGGCAGATCAGTTCCGGGCAAGTACTGGGCAACCTCGATTATTACGTGGCCCTGACCGACTCGGAGTACGACGGCTATCAGGACCACAGCAGCGGCAGCTCGAAAGGCATTGCCGCCAATGTCGGCTACCGCTTCAACCCGAACCTGGAAACGCGCTTCTACCTGCGCTACCGGGAAACCGAAAACGAACTGGCCGGGCGCCTGACCAAGGACCAGATCAGACATGACCCTCGCGCTGCCAACCCAGGCTATCTGTCGCGCAACGACAGCCGCCCGCAACCGGGCAGCACCTGGGTGGGCAACAAGACCACCTTCTTCCTCGACGACGATTCGCGGCTGGAGGCCGGGCTGGTCTATCACGACTACCCGATGGACCTGCGCGAGGGCGCCATGCGCCTGAAGGTGGCCTACACCGATGTCAGTGGCACGCTGAACTACTTCCGGCGTGACACCCTGCTTGGCCATGAGAGCAAGACCACCGTTGGCTGGCGCACCACCAAGCACCTGCCCAACAGTGGCGCCTCGCAGTTCTCCCGGGTCAATGACGTGGTCGGCGCGCGCACGCGTGACTTCACCTACCAGGGTTCGGACACCGTGCTGCACCTTGGCAATGATCTGGAACTGGTCCCCAACCTGTGGCTGACCACGGGACTTGCGGTGATCTATACCCGCCGTGAAAGCGATGTGACTTACCCCGCCGATGGCGGCAAAGTCAGCCAGCATGACTGGGACTATGCCCCGCGTGTGGGCCTGCGTTACGACATTCGCCCGGACCTGCAGGTTTACGGCAATCTCAGCCGCTCGGTCGAACCGCCTCACCCATGGTCGCTGATCTGGAGCGCACCGACCAAGTTCCAGCCCATCGAGATGCAGAACCAGACCGCAACCACGCTGGAGCTCGGCGCCCGCGGTGAATCACTGCTCGGCCGCTGGGACCTGGCCTGGTACTACGCCCAGGTGCGTCACGAACTGCTGGCAGTGGAGCTGGCCCCAGGCATCACTGGCGAATACAACGCCAGCCCCACCGTACACCAAGGCGTCGAAGCCGGCCTGGACAGCCTCCTCTGGGAGCAACCCGGCACGGGCAAGCTGAGCCTGCGCCAGGCCTACACCTTCAGCGACTTCCACTACCGCGACGACGACAAATTCGGCGACAACCGCCTACCTGGCATCCCCATGCACTACTACCAGGCGGAACTGCGCTACGACTGGCCGAGCGGGTTCTACGCCGGGGTCAACACGCAGATGGCGTCGAAAGTCCAAGTCGACTACGCCAACAGCTACCACGCCGACGCCTACGCCTTGTTCGGCGCTCGCCTGGGCTGGGATTCGCCGAAGCAGGACTGGCAGACCTGGCTGGACCTGCGCAACCTGACCAACCAACGCTACGCGGCGACCGTGACGCCGGGGTACAACGATGCCGGCAAGGACGTTGCCCGCTCGACACCGGGCGAAGGCTTCGGCGTGTATGCCGGGGTTTCGTTCAGCTTCCGCTGATACCGTCTCAGGACGGTAACTGCACCTGCGGCTTGGCCGCAGCGAAGATCGCCCAGCTGGAAACGAACAACGCCGCAATCAACGGCCCGATCACGAAGCCGTTGAGCCCGAATACCGCGAGCCCGCCCAGGGTGGACACCAGGATCAGGTAATCGGGCATCCGCGTGTCCTTGCCCACCAGGATCGGCCGCAGCAGATTGTCCACCAGGCCGATCACCAGCACGCCGAACGCGGTCAGGATCAACCCTGGCAGAATCGCCCCGGTCAACAGGAAGTAGGCTGCCACCGGCGCCCAGACAATCCCCGCGCCGACCGCTGGCAATAGCGACAGGAATGCCATCAGTACTGCCCAGACCAACGCACTGGGGATATCCAGCACCCAGAAGATCAAACCACCCAGCGCACCCTGGGTGATGGCCACCAGCACATTGCCCTTGACCGTGGCCCTTACCACCCGGTTGAACTTCAACTGCAGCCGGCGCTTCTGGTGTTCCGGCAACGGCACGGCCAGGCGCACCCGGCGCGCCACGTCGGCCCCCTCGCGCAGGAAGAAGAACAACAGGTACATCATGATGCCGAAGCTCACCACAAACTCGAAGGTGCCCTGGCCAAAGTTGAATGCCTGGCTGGCCAGCACCTGGCTGCCCTGGGTGGCCCATTTGGTGATCTTGTCACGCAGCCCGTCCAGGTTGCCCATGCCCATGCGATCCAGACCGTGTTGGGCAAAGGCCGGGAGCATGTCCTTGCCGCGCTCGACGTAGCCGGCGATGTCCAGCTGCCCACTCTCGATTCGCTGGTACAGGGTGGCGCCTTCCTGCACCAGCAAGGCGCTGGTGATGATCACTGGCAGCACGGCCACCAGCAGGCACACCAGCACGGTACAGGCCGCCGCCAGATTGCGTCGGCGGCCGAAGCGGATCAGCAGGTGACGCTGCAACGGTGCGAACAGGATGCCGAGAATCACGGCCCAGAAGATGGCGCCGTAATACGGCAGCAGGATCCACACGAAGGCGATGGTCACCAGGGTCAGGAGTACGGCCAGGGCTTTGTTCTGCAGGGCGTCTTGGTTCATGGCAACTCCTCAGGGGTCATGGTCATTAGTGCACACCACCTGGGCAAAAGTGCCACCCTGCCGTTGATTCAAATCAATACCACGGCCCCGGCCAGCCGCTAGCATCCGCGCCTTTGCCCCGGTGCGCCCATGACCCTACCTGCCAAGCCCGAACTGCTTGCCCCCGCCGGCAGCCTCAAGACCATGCGCTATGCCTTCGCCTACGGTGCCGATGCGGTCTACGCCGGCCAGCCGCGTTACAGCCTGAGGGTGCGCAACAACGAATTCGACCACGCCAACCTGGCGCTGGGCATCAACGAAGCGCATGCCCAGGGCAAGCGTTTCTACGTGGTGGTCAACATCGCGCCGCACAATGCCAAGTTGAAGACCTTCCTCAAGGACCTGGCACCGGTGATCGAGATGGCGCCCGATGCGCTGATCATGTCCGACCCCGGGCTGATCATGCTGGTGCGCCAGCATTTTCCGCAGATGCCGGTGCACCTGTCGGTGCAGGCCAATACGGTCAACTGGGCCAGCGTGCAGTTCTGGCAGCAGATGGGCCTGAGCCGGGTGATCCTGTCGCGTGAACTGTCGCTGGAGGAGATCGAGGAAATCCGCCAACAGGTACCGGCCATGGAGCTGGAAGTGTTCGTCCACGGCGCACTGTGCATGGCCTACTCCGGTCGCTGCCTGCTGTCCGGTTACCTGAACAAGCGCGATGCCAACCAGGGCACTTGCACCAATGCCTGCCGCTGGAAATACCAGGCCACCCCAGCCACGGAAAACGCCACCGGCGACATCGTCCGAGAGGTCGAGCCGACCCTGGGCCTGGGCGCGCCCACCCAGCAGGTGTTCCTGTTGCAGGAGAGCAATCGCCCTGGCAGCGAGATGCCCACCTTCGAGGACGAGCATGGCACCTACATCATGAATGCCAAGGACCTGCGCGCCATCCAGCACGTCGAGCGCCTGGCGGCCATGGGTGTGCACTCGCTGAAGATCGAAGGGCGGACCAAGAGTCACTTCTACTGCGCCCGGGCCGTGCAGTCCTACCGCAAGGCCATCGACGACGCCGCAGCCGGTAGGCCGTTCGACATGGCCTTGATGGACAACCTCGAATCGCTGGCCCAGCGCG
The DNA here is from genome assembly GCF_001320485.1 of Pseudomonas sp. NBRC 111130. Classification (NCBI taxonomy): domain Bacteria; kingdom Pseudomonadati; phylum Pseudomonadota; class Gammaproteobacteria; order Pseudomonadales; family Pseudomonadaceae; genus Pseudomonas; species Pseudomonas sp. NBRC 111130. Next base: position 18,542 of record NZ_BCBG01000016.1, on the reverse strand, counting down.
GCTATACCGAAGGCTTCCTGCGCCGCCATGTGCACGACGAATACCAGAACTACCTGCGTGGCAACTCGCTGTCTGAGCGCCAGCAGTTCGTCGGCGAGCTGACGGGCTTGCGCGTCGATGGCCTGGCCGAGGTCAAGGTCAAGAACCGCTTCGCTTTGGGTGACCACCTGGAGTTGATGACCCCGCGTGGCAACTACCACTTCGACCTGCACCGCCTGTTCGACCGCCAACAGCACGCCATCGAAGTTGCGCCCGGCGACGGCCATGTGGTGTACCTGCCGATTCCCGAGCAGGTTGCGCTGGAGTACGGCCTGCTGATGCGCGACCTGGGCGATGCCGAACAGGCTGCCTGACAAGGCTGTAACCTGCGCCTCAGCCAGCTGACAGGCGCAACCGGCGAGGATCGTGTCTCCCCCGCACGAGACCACGCCATGTTGCGCAACCCTACCCGCCGCACCTTCGTCAAAGGCCTGGGCGCTGCCACCACACTGGCCGGCCTGGGCCTGTGGCGGCCGCTGGCCCAGGCCAGCGATGGCCGCGAACTGGCCGGCCAGCACTTCGAGCTGTTCATTGGCCAGACGCCGGTCAATATCACTGGCCGGCCACGCACCGCGCTGACCATCAATGGCAGCCTGCCCGGCCCGCTGCTGCGCTGGCGCGAAGGCGACACGGTGACCCTGCGCGTGCGCAACCGCCTCGACCAGGACACCTCGATCCACTGGCACGGCATCCTCCTGCCGGCCAACATGGATGGCGTACCGGGGCTGAGCTTCGCCGGCATCGCGCCGGGTGGCGATTACCTGTACCGGTTCACCCTGCGTCAGAGCGGCACCTACTGGTACCACAGCCATTCCGGCCTGCAGGAACAGGCTGGGGTGTATGGCGCGATCGTCATCGAACCCCGCGAGCCCGAGCCGCATGCCTACCAGCGCGACCATGTGCTGCTGTTCAGCGACTGGTCCGACCAACCACCCGAAGCGTTGCTGGCAACCCTGAAGAAACAGTCCGACGCCTTCAACTACCACAAGCGCACACTCGGCGACTTTGTCACCGATGTTGCCGACAACGGTTGGGGCGCTACCGTCGACGAACGCCTGGCCTGGGCGCGCATGCGCATGAGCCCGACCGATCTGGCCGACATCAGCGCCGCCAGCTACACCTACCTGCTCAACGGCCAACCCCCGGACGGCAACTTCACCTGCCTGTTCCAGCCCGGCGAAACCGTGCGCCTGCGCCTGATCAATGCGTCGGCCATGACCTATTTCGATTTCCGCATTCCGGGCCTCACGCTGACGGTGATCGCCGCCGACGGCCTGCCGGTGACGCCGGTGACCGTGGACGAGCTGCGCATCGCGGTGGCCGAAACCTACGACGTGCTGGTGACCGTCGGCGACCTGCCCGCCTACACCCTGTTCGCCCAGAGCATGGACCGCAGCGGTTACGCCCGCGGTACCCTGGCACGTGCCAACGGTCTGCAGGCAGCGGTGCCCGCGCCTGACCCGCGCCCCGTGCTGAGCATGGCCGACATGGGCCACGGCAACATGGCTGCGATGCATCACGGCAACATGGCCGGCATGGACCACGCCAGCATGAGCGGCATGCAAGGCCACCCCACCAGCGAGGCCGGTAACCCGTTGGTGGACATGCAGACCATGGCCCCGCGCGCCAACCTGGCCGACCCTGGCATCGGCCTGCGTGACAACGGCCGCCGGGTGCTGACCTATGCCGACCTGCGCAGCCCCTACCCTGACCCGGACGGCCGCGAACCTTCACGGGATATCGAACTGCACCTGACAGGGCACATGGAGCGCTTCGCCTGGTCGTTCGACGGGGTCAAGTTCAGCGATGCCGCGCCGTTGCGCCTGGCCTACGGCGAGCGGGTGCGCATCACCCTGGTCAACGACACGATGATGACCCACCCCATCCACCTGCACGGCATGTGGAGCGATCTGGAGGACGAACACGGGCGCTTCCTGGTGCGCAAGCACACCGTCGACATCCCGCCCGGCAGCCGCCGCAGCTACCGCGTAACTGCCGACGCCCTGGGCCGCTGGGCCTACCACTGCCACCTGCTCTACCACATGGAGACCGGCATGTTCCGCGAGGTACGGGTCGATGAATGAGATCAGCAACCGGCGCCTGGTCACGGGCGTCGCCCTGGCCGCGCTGCTGGCCAGCGAACGGGCCACGGCCGCCAGCATGGAGCACATGGAACATGGCGTCATGCCGATGGACCACAGTCAAATGAACCACGGCACAGCCCCAAGCCAACCCCGCACACCGCTCCCCGTGCTGACCGACGCCGACCGCCAGGCCGCCTTCCCGCCCCTGCCTGGCCATCAGGTGCACGACCGCGCCGTCAACTGGGCGGTGATCGTCGATCAGCTGGAATATCAGGACTTCGAAAGCAGCAACGCCCTCAAGTGGAACGCCACGGCCTGGGTCGGTGGCGACATCGACCGCCTGTGGCTACGCACCGAGGGCGAACGGCAACAAGGCAATACCCACAAGGCAGAGTTGCAGGCGCTGTGGGGCCACGCGATCAGCCCCTGGTGGGAGTTGGTCGGCGGCCTGCGCCAGGACTTCAAGCCGGCCAGCGGGCAAACCTGGGCCGCCTTCGGCATCCAGGGCACCCCGCTGTATGGCCTGGAGCTGGAAGCCACCGCCTATGCCGGTGAGCGACAACAGAGCGCGCTGCGCCTGGAAGCTGCTTACGCTATCCTGCTGACCAACCGCTGGATCCTCGAGCCGAACCTGGAAGCCAACTTCTACGGCCGCAACGATACCGGCCACGAACAGGGCGCCGGGCTTGCCGACAGCGAGGTCGGCCTGCGCCTGCGCTACGAAATCAGCCGGGGCTTGGCGCCCTATGTCGGGGTAAGCTTCGAGCGCCTGCACGGCAACCGCGCCGACCAGGCCCGTGAAGACAGCGAAGACCTCGGCCAGACCCGTCTGGTGGCAGGCATACGCCTGCGTTTCTAAGGAGATGTTCCACCATGCTGCGTAAACACCTGATCACCTTCGGCCTGCTGGCCATCACCGGGCTTGCTCAGGCAGCCGAAACCATCGATGTCTATCGCGACCCCAACTGCGGCTGCTGCAAGGCCTGGATCAGCCACCTGCGCGACAACGGCTTCACCGTCAACGACCATGTCGAGCCGAACATGAGCGCCGTCAAACAGCGCCTGGGCGTGGCGCCGCGCCTGGCGTCGTGCCACACCGGGGTGATCGAGGGCAAGTTCGTCGAAGGCCATGTGCCCGCCGAACAGGTGCGCCTGCTGGCCCAGCGCAACGATCTCAAGGGCCTGGCCGTGCCAGGCATGCCCATGGGGTCGCCCGGCATGGAAATGGGTGACCACAAGGATGCCTACCAGGTCATCGGCGTGACCCAGGATGGCCAGGACACCGTGGTTGCCAGCTACTGATGCTGAGCCTTTGGGCGCTGTTTCTCAGCGCCTTCGGTGCCGCCACCCTGCTGCCGCTGCAATCGGAGGCAGTGCTGGTCGGCTTGTTGCTGCGTGAGCCCGACGCCTGGGTGACCTTGCTGCTGGTAGCCACCTTGGGCAATGTGCTCGGTTCGCTGGTCAACTGGCTGCTCGGCCGGGCCATCGAGCACCTGCGCGACCGGCGCTGGTTCCCGTTCAGCGCCAGCCAGCTGCAACGGGCGCAGCGGCGTTACCAGCGTTGGGGGCAATGGTCGCTGCTGCTGAGCTGGATGCCCGTGATCGGCGATCCGCTGACGCTGATTGCCGGCGTCATGCGTGAACCATTCTGGCGTTTTCTGCTGCTGGTGACCCTGGCCAAGGGCGGGCGCTATATCGTCGTGGCGATGATTACCCTGGGCTGGTTTCATGCCTGGTAACACCTTTAACGTTTAAGGTGGTCCACTGACTGCTAAAGTCGCCAATTCCTACATGGTCCTACACGGAGTGCCCCAATGCTGCGCGCAACCGCCCTGGCCCTGGCCTGCCTCGTCGGCGCCCCGGCCATCGCTGCCGAATCGCCCACCTACGGCAAACAGCTCGAAGGCTTCAGCTACCCCCACCCCCTCCGGCATTTCGACTTCCAGTCCCAGGGCCAGCACCTGCAGATGGGCTACATGGATGTGCCAGCACAGGGCCAGGTCAATGGCCGCAGCGTGGTGCTGATGCACGGCAAGAACTTCTGCGCCGCCACCTGGGAGACCACCATCGACGCCTTGAGCCAGGCTGGCTACCGGGTCATCGCGCCGGACCAGATCGGCTTCTGCACTTCAAGCAAGCCGGCGCAGTACCAGTACAGTTTCCAGCAGCTGGCAGTGAACACCCATGCCCTGCTCGAACAACTGGGCGTCAAGCAGGCCATCGTGCTCGGCCACTCCACCGGCGGCATGCTCGCCACTCGCTATGCGCTGATGTACCCGCAGCAGGTCGAGCGCCTGGCGATGGTCAACCCGATCGGCCTCGAGGACTGGAAAGCACTCGGGGTGCCCTACCGCACGGTGGACCAGTGGTATGCCCGCGAGCTCAAGCTCGATGCCGAAGGCGTGCGCGAGTATGAACGCAAGACCTACTACGCGGGGCGCTGGAAGCCTGAATACGAGCGCTGGGTACAGATGCTGGCGGGCCTTAACAAGGGGCCGGGGCATGAGGCGGTGGCGTGGAACTCGGCGCTGATCTACGACATGATCTTCACCCAGCCGGTGTATCACGAGTTCAAGGACCTGAAGATGCCGACCCTGCTGCTGATCGGCGACCAGGACACCACGGCGATCGGCAGCGACATCGCCCCGCCTGAAGTAAAGGCCAAGCTGGGCAAGTACAAGGAACTCGGGCCGCACGTGGCCAAGCTGATTCCACAAGGCGAGCTGGTGATCTTCGAGGGCATGGGGCATGCGCCGCAGATCGAGGAGCCGCGGCGCTTCAACCGGACACTGGTGGAGTGGCTCGGGCGCTAACCCTTCCAGACCTGCGCTTCGCTCCAGCCGAGTTCGGCGAAGTCCAGGGCGCGCAGGTCGGCCTCCTCTTCACAGAAAAACTCATCCAGCTGCGGCGGCCGCACCGCTGTGTCACTGAGCATCGCATGCACCTGCCCACGGTGATGGATCTGGTGCTCGAACAAATGCGCCAGCAGGCGCAAGCGCTGTTCGCGCTGGATCCGCCCAGGCCGCACGATGCTCACGTAGCGCGCCAGCTGATCGTCCTGCAACTGCCTGCAATAGGCGATCAGCCGGTGGTCGGCCTGGGCCTGCTCGGCATGCAGGTCGGTACAGGTAGCAAACGGTTGCTCCGGCTCGAAAAAGCGCTCGCCGTCAGGGTTCGGCGTTTCACCGCGCTGTTCGCACTCGAGCATGTCCAGATAGAACCAGTCCACCGTCAGCAGATGGTTGAGGGTGGCCTTGATCGACGGGAAGAAACTGCAACGGGGGGCGACGAACTCGTCGTGGGTCAGTTGCAGGCAGGCTTTGTACAGGCGATGGTTGGCCCAGCCATTGTTGTAGGCCTGGGTCAGCAGATGATGCGACAGCGGCTGCATGATTCGGCTCCTTCAGACGAAGCGTTGCAGTTGCATCTCCCGTAACCGGCTCAGGGTGCGTTGGTACGGGAACGCCAGATACCCTTGAGTGTAGAGCGCATCGAGCGGCACCTGCGCCTCCAGGTACAGGGCCACACGCCGATCGTAGCATTCGTCGACCAAAGCAATGAAACGGCGCACGGCGTCATCCCTGGGTGACAGCATCGGCAATTCCCGGTCGCCTGCCACGACACGCGCGGCGCCATCTTCGGTGCCGCGGGCAATGCGCCCGGCCCGCTGTTCACCGCCCAAGGCCGGAATACCCTCGACCAGGATCGCCGGAAACTGGTCGCACAAGGCCATGAACTCCATGGCGGCCAAGGGCCGTTCACAGAGTTCGGTAAAGTGGCACCAGACCGCCTGGTTGCTGCGCCGGATCACCTCGACCTGCCGCGAGCCAATCAACAAAGGCGCAGTGCTACCGGGTTCACCCGCGCTGAGCTGGAGGAAAACAGCTTCGAGCGCACCGCCTTTGCTCCCCGCTTCGGCCACCCAGTAACGCTGGCACTGTGCGCCGGGATGCAAGCGATGGTCCTGCTCGCCGGCCACCGACAGCACTTGCATGTGCCGCTCGATGGCGCTGATGGCCGGCAGGAAGCGCTCGCGATTGAAACCGTCGCGGTACAGCTGTTGCGGCGGCTGGTTGGAGGTAGCGACCACCGCCACGCCGTGGTCGAACAGTACTTGGAACAGCCGGCCGAGAATGATCGCATCGCCGATGTCGCTGACAAACAGCTCGTCGAAGCACAACACACGGATCTGCCCGGCCAGCTCCCGCGCCAATGCCTTCAAGGGGTCGGCAGTGCCGTTGAGCTGGAACAGGCGCTGGTGGACCCAGGCCATGAAGTGGTGAAAGTGCTGGCGCCGGGACGGGACGCTGAGGCAGCGGTGGAACAGGTCCATGAGCCAGGTCTTGCCGCGGCCGACCGGGCCCCAGAGGTACAAGCCCTGGGCAGCATGGCCACTTTCCAGGGCTTCGAAACAGCTTTGCAGGGCCGTGACCGCCTGGGCTTGAGCAGGGTCATGGGCGAAGCCCTGCTCGGCGAGCGCCTGGAGATAGAGAGACTGCGGATCGAGGGGCATATAGTCGGTGGCTTGGGCAGTTAGCCCTCTATTGTCTGCACTGGCCCCTTCGCGGGCAAGCCCGCTCCCACAGGGGGCGCACCGCCCCTCAGGCTTGTGGTGAACCTGTGGGAGCGGGCTTGCCCGCGAAAGGGCCAGTGCAGGAAAAAGCGCCTTCAGCCCTCGCTCAGGCCCACCTTCAGCAGTGTGCCGTCCTTGGCATCGGTGAGAATGTACAGGTAACCGTCCGGCCCCACCCGCACATCACGAATGCGTGCCTTCAACGCTCCCAGCAAGCGTTCTTCGTGGACGATCTTGTCACCGTCGAGCTGCAGGCGGATCAATTCCTGAGCCGCCAGCGCGCCGACGAACAGGTTGTGATCCCAGGCCTTGAAAGTCGGGCTGTCATAGAACGCCATGCCGCTGATGCCAGGCGACTTCTCCCAGACATGGTGCGGGTCGACCATGCCGTCGACATGCTTGCCCTTGGCTTCAGGGATTGGCATGAGCGAATAGTTGATACCGTGCGTAGCGATCGGCCAGCCATAGTTCTTGCCTGGCTCCGGGATGTTGATCTCGTCGCCGCCACGCGGGCCGTGTTCATGGGTCCAGAGTTTGCCGGTCCACGGGTTGAGCGCTGCGCCCTGCTGGTTACGATGGCCAAACGACCAGATTTCCGGGCGCACATTCCGCTTGCCGACGAAAGGGTTGTCCTTTGGCACTTCGCCGTCCGGCAGGATCCGCACCACCTTGCCCTGCAGCTTGTCCAGGTCCTGCGCTGTCGGGCGCTGGTTGTTCTCGCCCAGGGCAATGAACAGGAAACCGTCGCGGTCGAATACCAGCCGCGCGCCAAAGTGATTGCCTTCGGAGAGCTTAGGTTGCTGGCGGAAGATCACAGTGAAGTCTTCCAGCCGTGCGCGGTCCTCGGACAGCTGGCCACGACCCACTGCCGTGCCGGCCTTGCCATCACTGCCCTCCTCGGCATACGACAGGTACACCGTGCGGTCCTTGGCAAACTCAGGCGACAGCACCACGTCAAGCAGGCCACCCTGGCCCTCGGCCCAGACCTTGGGCACGCCGCTGATGGGTGGGCCGACCTTGCCCTCGGCGCTTACCACCCGAAGATTGCCGGGGCGCTCGGTGACCAGCATGTCCTTGCCACCCGGCAGGAAAGCCAGCGCCCAGGGGTTGCGCAGGCCATCCGCCACGGTGCTGACGGTAAGTTGGCCCTCTTCGCTGGGAAATTGCTGCTCAGGGGCGGCGTGGGCCAGCAGTGGCAACAGCGCAGCAGCGGTCAAGGTGGTCAGCCAGTTGATTCGGGTCATGCAGGATTCCTTTCTGAGGCTCAGGCGATGGATCAGGGCACACGCTGGCTATCACGCGCTGGCCGCGTCGGCTCCAGATTGGGAGCCTGCTGCTGGCGGCGCAGGTTGTCGCCATTGCCGATGCCGCGATTATCCAGGCTTGGCGTACGGTAGATGGGCTGGGTGGACGGGCCGCGAACGGGCGGTGTGGCCGGCATGCTGCCCTGGCGACTGTTGGGGTTGGCACGCTGGATCGGGCTGTTGTAGGGGTTGTTGCCTGCGGCGAGCTGCAATGGCTGCGCAAACGCAGCCTGTAACGACAGGCCCAGCGTCAAGCCGAAGAACAAGGCTGGCACCCTGGGTTTCATGCTTCACCTCCTGTACGAAAAAGCGCGCCATGTGGGTTTGGATAGCCTAGGGCGCGAAGGGTTCGCGGCAAAAGTGTGAATGCGATTCCTGATGTTTCAGTATGGGCCTGATGGCACGGCGCATCAGGCCCGCCGATCACCGGGCGGCGCCGACCTTGTGCCGTGCCGCATACAGGCACAGCATCTCCATGGCCAGGGTAGCCCCGGCCAGCGCAGTGATATCGGCGTGGTCATAGGCTGGCGCCACTTCCACCAAGTCCATCCCTACCAGGTTGATACCGCGCAGGCCGCCGAGGATCTCCAGCGCCTGCAGCGTGCTCAACCCCCCGCATACCGGGGTGCCGGTGCCTGGCGCATAGGCCGGGTCCAGGCAATCGATGTCGAACGTCAGGTACACCGGCCGGTCGCCGACCCGCTGGCGGATCGCCGCGATGATCGCCTCGGTGCCTTGGCGGTGAACCTGCCGGGCATCGAAGATGGCGAAGCCCTGGCTGTCGTCATTGGTGGTGCGCAGGCCGACCTGCACCGAGCAGGATGGATCGACCAGGCCACTCGCGGGCGGCATGCCAGAACATGGTGCCATGGTCGATGCGGCCCTCTTCGTCCGGCCAGGTGTCGCTGTGCGCATCGAAATGGATCAGCGCCAGCGGGCCGTGGCGGCGGGCATGGGCCTTGAGCAGCGGGTAGCTGATGAAATGGTCACCGCCCAAGGTGAGCATGGCGCAACCGGCTTCAAGTATGTGCTCGGCATGGGCCTGGATACTCTCCGGGACCGACTGCGGGGTGCCACTATCGAAAGCGCAGTCGCCGTAGTCGATCACTGCCAGATGGTCGAACGGGTCGAAGGCCCAGGGCCAGTGGCGCGCCCAGGCCTGCTGCACCGAGGCGGCACGGATTGCGCGCGGCCCGAAACGCGCCCCGGGGCGGTTGCTGGTGGCGTTGTCGAAAGGCACACCGCTGACCACCACATCCACTCCACGCAGGTCGCGACTGTAGCGACGACGAGAGAAACTGGTAATACCTGCGTAGGTACTTTCCGCTGCAGTACCGTACAGGCTGTCACGGGTCATGGCCTGGTCGTTGTTCTGGGCTTGTTCCACGGTTGGGCTCCTTTGTGTTTATCAGTCACTGGCGGCTACGGAAGGCGGTCCACAGCCGGTTGCGCTGACGCAGGTCGGACAGCGCCATGCTGCGGTCGGCATACAAGCGCTCACGCACATCGGCAGGCGGGTAGATATCCGGGTCATTGCGCACGGCGTCATCGACCAGAGCCGTCGCGGCCTGGTTGGCATTGGCAAAGAACAGCGTATTGGTGAGCGCAGCCACCGACTCAGGTTTCAACATGAACGCAACGAACGCCCGGGCAGCTTCCGGGTGTGGGGCGTCCTTGGGGATGACCAGGTTGTCCTGCCACACCAGCGTGCCTTCACGGGGAATGCGGTAGATCAGCTCGAACGGCTTGCCGGCGCGGCGCGCCTGGTCGGCGGCCATGGCCGCGTCGCCGTTGTAGGTCAGCGCCAGGCACACGCTGCCGTTGGCCAGGTCACTGATCTGTCGGCCATTGGCGACGTAGCTGATCGACGGCTGCAGCTGGTTGAGCAGGTCCTGCGCCGCCGCGAGGTCGGCCTTGTCCTGGCTGTAAGGGTCCTTGCCGAGGTAGTTGAGGGCGACACCGATCACTTCCTGTGGTGAGTCCGGCATGGCAATGCCACACGCCTTGAGGCGGCTGGCGTACTCGGGCTTGAACAGCAGGTCCAGGCTATCCAGCGGTACATCGCCCAGGCGCTGGCGCACCGCCTCGACATTCACCCCCAGGCCCAAGGTGCCCCAGGTATAGGGCACCGCGTAGCGGTTGCCTGGGTCGGTCTCGGCCAGCTTGGCCAGCAGGTCCTTGTCAAGGTTGGCGTAGCCGGGCATGCCTTGCGCATCGAGCGGTTGCAGGGCATTGGCCTTCAGCGCCCGGGCCAGCACGGTGGCTGATGGCACCACCACGTCGTAGCCGCTGCCGCCAGTGAGCAGCTTGGTTTCCAGGACTTCGGTGGTGTCAAAGGTGTCGTAACGCACCTTGTAGCCGGTTTCCTTTTCGAAGCGTTGAAGGGTTTGCGGCGCGACGTAGTCGGCCCAGCTGTAGAGGTTGACGACCTTTTCTTCGGCCTGCAGCGGCAGAGCCAGGATCAAGGATAACAGGCACAGCGATCGACGCATGACGGGCACCTCGGCAAGTGGGTGGATGCCGCCAGCATGCCATCCGGGTAACATTGCAAGAATGGCAAGCTTGCAAAGCTGACATTCATCAGGAGCAATGTGATGCTCGGACAACTGCACGACCCCGACCTGCACCTGCTGCGGCTGTTCGTCACTGTAGTAGAGGCAGGCGGCTTCAGTGCCGCCCAGGGCGTACTGGGGCTGAGTCAGCCCACCATCAGCCAGCGCATGGCGCAGTTGGAAACGCGCCTGGGTTACCGCCTGTGCAGCCGCGGCAAAGGCGGTTTTCGGCTGACCGACAAGGGCGAGTTGCTGCTGGAAGCGGCACGCGGGCTGTTGCTGAACGTCGAGTCGTTCCGTCAGCAGGCCAACGGCGTCGCCGGGCGCTTGCTGGGGACGGTGCGGGTGGGCATGGCCGAGCACCAGGATGCGGCCGTGAGCCTGCGCCTGGCCACGGCCATCTCACGCTTTCGCCGGCGCGAAGAAGCCGTGCAACTGGAGCTGATCAGCGCACCACCGGCGGAGCTTGAGCGACTGCTGCTGGAGCAACGGCTCGACGTTGCCATCAGCTATTTTTCCGGCAACCAGGCGGCGTTCGACTATCAGCCTTTGTTCGAAGAGCGCCAGCGCTTGTACTGCGGCAAGGGGCATGTGCTGTTCGACAAGGCCAAGGTGACGCACGAGCAGTTGCTGGAGGCGGACCAGGTGCGCCACCCGTACCGCTTTCTCAAAGGCGGCGAGCCGTTCCAGAGCCGACGCAGCATGGCGGTGGCGGAACAGATCGAGAGCGTGCTGACACTGATACTTTCGGGGCGGCATATTGGCTACCTACCGTGTCATTGTGCAGCGAGCTGGGAAGACCAGGGGATGTTGCGGGCGCTGGATACGGAGCTGGATTTCGTGGTGCCGTTCACCTTGGCTCGGCATCGGGCACAGCGGCCTGGGGAGGCGCAGGCCGCATTTGTAGAGGATTTGCTGGTAGCGTTCTCCTGACATGGCCTGTTCGCGGGTAAACCCGCTCCTACACGTTCATCACAGCCTTCAAGACTTGTGCTGTACCTGTACAAGGAGCGGGTTTACCCGCGAAGAGGCCAAGTCAGGCGGCGACCTCTAGTAAGCCATGCTCCAGGTCAGGGTGTAGGTGCGGCCCCGGCCCTGGTAGTCATACAGATAGGCCGGCCCGTAGGTCGGCGAGTAGAACAGCGTCGCCCGCTGCCCCCACACGGTGCTGTACTGCTTGTCCAGCAGGTTCTGTATCCCCGCGCTGAAAGTGCCAAAACCGCTGTCCTGGCTGGCCAGCAAGTCAAAGGTGGTGTAGCCGTCGATTTCATGATCGGCATCGTCCTTCAAGCTGAAGGCGTGGTTGGCCTGCAGCCGCGCACTGCGGCCATCGCCCTTCCAGCCGACGAACGCGGTGGCCTTGGACAGCGAGGCATAGCGGGCATCGCGCTTGATCCAGTCGCCGTCGGCATCTTCTTCCTCGGAACGGGTCAGGTGCAGCGTTCCACCCGCCTCCCAGCCCGCCAGGAAATGCCGGGTCAATGCGCCCTCGAAGCCGAAATCGCGGCTTTTCTGATCCTCGACGTCGATGGTCAGCGTCTGCGAGTCGACGTTGATGATCTTGTCCGACCAGATGTAGTACAGCGCCGCCTGCGCGTCCCATTCGAGGTCGGCATAGCGCCAGCCCAGCTCGACCTGGCGACTCTTGATGCCGGCCAGCGGGTTGTCCGCCACGCTCAGGCCAGGCTTGCCGTAGTACTTGGCCGGGTCTGGCAGGTCGAAACCTTCACCATAGTTGGTCCACAGCTGATGACCGTTCTTGAAGTCGTAGATGGCGCCGACGTTGTACAGGTTGACCTCATAGTCGTTACTACCACCGGGTACGCCCTTGAAGTCGCTGACATCCACATCCATCTGCTGGCGCCGGGCGCCGCCGGACAAGGTCAGGTTGTCGCTGGCATGCCAGTCGAGCTGGGCGTAGACCGAAACGCCATCGACCCGATAGCTGGGGTAGCGCTCGGCCTTGCTTTGCTTGTCCAGGTCCAGCCCACCGCTCTGAGAGGACGTCAGCGCATCGAACGTGGTCTGGTCGGCGTTGAAACGCTCGCGATCCAAGTCGACGCCGTAGGTCAGCTTGAGGCTGTCCCACTGCCTGGCGAACAGCCCCTTGAGGCTGGTGACTTCGAAGTTCTGTTGCGAGGCAGCGAAGTACACGCCACGCGACCCGCTCGGAGTGGCACGGTTGTAGTACGGGAACGGATAGAAATTATCGTCTTCCTTGCGGTACGAGGCCTGCAAGTAGAAGTCCTGGCCCAGCACGTCGGTGTGGTGGTAATTGGCGTTGAGCAACAGGCGCCGGGTGCGTGGCTCAAGGTCAGAGGAATAACCGCCGCGCAGTTCGGCGTCCTCCAGGTCCGAGGGGGCGTTGTAGTTGAGGTTGGGGAAGTAGATGCCGGTACTGCCGTGGTTGCCGGAATCGTAGTACTGGGCCAGCAGGTCGAGGCTTTGCTCGTCGGTGAGTTTCAGGCCGAGGGTGCCCAGCACATCGACAGTGCGGTTGTACTGCAGGTCGGTCTGGGTGTTATCGATGAAGATCTGCTCGCCTGCGCCATCGTAGAAGGCTTCGTTCTGCTCCCCGGAAATCCCCAGGCGCGCGTTGACCCGGTCGTTGCCGCCACTGATCGACTGGGCGAAACGAGTGGCCAAGTCATCACTGTTGTTGAAACCGCTGCTGGCACCGAGCTGGGTCTCGAAGCGTGCCGGGCCCGCTTCGCCCTTTTTAGTGACGATATTGATGATGCCGCCCGTTGCGCCACCGCCGTAGATGGCACTGGCGCCAGACAGCACCTCGACGCGTTCGACGTTGAACGGCGAAATGCTGTCGAACTGGCGCGACAGGCCGCGCGAGCTGTTCTGGCTGACACCGTCGATCATCACCAGCACATTGCGACCGCGCATGTTCTGGCCGTAGTTGGTGCGCCCTTCGGGCGCCAGGTCGAGGCCCGGCACCAGCTTGCCGATAGCCTCCTTGAGGCTGACGCCGCTGTCGATCTGTTCACGCAGCTGCTGTTGGTCAACCACCCACACCGTGCCGGGGATTTCGCTGATGGCGGTGCTGGTGCGCGAGGCAACACTGACTTCGATGGGCTTGAGGTTGACCGCCTGCGGCGCGGGCACGGTCTTGCGCAGGGTGACCGTGCCGACATCGCTGAATTGCCAGGCCATGTCACTGCCTGCCAGCAGCAGCTGCAGCGCCTGCTCGATACTGTAGCTGCCCTGCAGTGCCGGGCTGTTCAGGCCGGCCACATCCCCGGTGGTGTACAGCAGGTGCAGGCCAGCCTGGTCGGCAAAGGCGGTCAGGGCCTGATCCAGCGTTTGTGCTGGCAGGTCCAGTTGAACCTGGCGCGCCTGAACCTGCGCTGCCACGTCTGTGGCGGCCCACGCCTGCAAGGGGCCGGCGAACATGGCCAGGGCACTGCAGGACATCAGGGCATGGTGAAGGCGACCGCCGCGACGGTAGTTGGGCTTGGGCAAGAGAGGCACGAATGAGCTTCCAGACAAGTCGTGAAAGAGAACGGGTTGCTGATCAGTCCCACTACGACGTTCTGGCTTGCACGAACTTGCAGCGCCAAATGAAAAAAATTTCGATTATTTTTTACAGGCTCAATGCACGACGGCCAGCCAGGGCAGATAGGTGACTTTCAGGCCATAACGCTGCTCCAGGGTGCGCAGCAGGGCCTGCGGCTCGTTCAAATCGAACACACCGCTGACTTCGAGAGCCGACAGCGTGTGGTCGGAGAGCAGAATGCGGCCATGCTGGTAGCGCTCGAGTTCGGCCAGTACCTGCCCAAGCGGTTTGCCATTGAAGATCAGCTTGCCACGCTGCCAGGCCGTCTGCGCGCTGGCGTCGACGGCGATGGCCAGGTTGTGCTCGCCAAGCCGGGCTGCCCCCTTGGCCAGCACAACCTGGCCGTCACGACGCACACTGAAGGTGGCCGCACTGCCCTGCACGGCCTCGCCGGCGGTTTCGACGACGAAGGGCCGTGGGTCATCGGTGGTTTCGAACAGGGCCTCGCCAGCTTGCAGCGTCACCCGGCGTTCGTTGGCGCTGAAGGCCACACTGAGGGCGCTGGCGCTGTTGAGCAGTACCCGCGAACCGTCTGCGAGGGTGATGCTCTGCCGCTCGCCCATGCCCGTGTGATAGTCCGCCAGCCACACCGGCACCTGTTGCCAGCTGCCGTAACCTGCCACCAGCAGCACCAGCGAGGCAGCGATGCCTGCCGCCCAGTGACGCTTGCTGCTGCGCCCGGGCGCGGCTTCCAACGCTTGGGCAGCCTGTGTATTCCCCAGATCCTGCCACAGCGCTTCGGCCTCATGTGCCGCCTCGGCATGCGCCGGGCTGAGCTGGCACCAGCGCAGATAGCGTGCCCGATCGGTCGCACTGGCCCGCCCCGAGTGCAGCAGTACCTGCCAGTCGAGGGCATCGTCGGACAAGTCACTGATCGGCTGCGGAGCGTGCATGGTCGAAGTTTCAGTCATGGTTGTGCTTGAGCCAGTCGCGGCAATGGCGCAGGGCCTGGCCGATGTATTTTGCCACCATGCTCTCGGAAACGCCCAACCGTTGTGCGATCTGCGCCTGGGTCAGGCCTTCGACACGGTTCAGCAGCAACGCCTGGCGAGCATTGCTGGATAACTGCAGCAGTGCTTGGTCGAGTATCTGCAGGCGCTCCCGGGCCAACAGCGTCGCCTCAGGCGCCGGCGCCGGGCAGGCCACCTCTTCTGCGCCATCGCTGCCCTCATGGCTGGAGGCGATGCGCTGTTCGCGGCGCAGCGCATCGATGGCCAGATTGCCAGCCACGCGGAAGATGAAGCTGCGCGCATGCAGCACCGGCACCGCCTGCTCGTCGATCTTGACCAGTTTCAGGTAAGTCTCCTGCGCCACGTCGGCGGCACGCTGCCGATCACTCATGCGCCGGGTGAGGAACTGCAGCAGGTCGTCGTAGTGCTCCTGGAAACTTGCCAGCAGAGCGGACACGGGAGACGTCAGCATGGGGTAAAGCACTGCCAGTAGGAGAAATTATCGGGCGTTAATGAGAAACAGTATCTTTCATAACACCCTGTGCTTTCAACGCTGCCGTGCTTTTGCCACACTGCAGGCACCACTTCGTCGGTAAGGACCTTCCATGGCTGCCCATTTGCGCCGTTCCCTTCGCTTGCTGCTGGTGTTGCTGCTGGCGGGCGGGCTCAACGCCTGCGCACTGTTCCAGGCCCGCGACCCGCTTGCTATCAGCGTGATCGGCATCGAGCCGCTGCCAGGGCAGGAGCTGGAAATGCGCATGGCGGTGAAAATGAGAGTGCAGAACCCCAACGAGTCGCCCATCGACTATAACGGCGTTGCGTTGAACCTGGAGGTGAACGGCCAGCCGCTGGCGTCTGGGGTCAGTGATCAGCAAGGGCGCATCGGCCGTTATGACGAAGCCGTGATCGTGGTGCCAGTGAGCATTACGGCGTTCGCCTTCCTGCGCCAGGCCTATGGCCTGGGCAAGCTCGATACATTGCAAGGGATGCCTTACAAGCTGCGAGGCAAGCTGGCCAGCGGGCCGTTTGGCACCGTGCGCTTCACCGATGAGGGCAAGCTGGACCTGCCCAAGGAGGGCAGCCTGTATTGGTAGGGCGTGGGATCAGCGACTGGCGCTGGCGGCAGCCATCATCTTGTTGACCTCGCTGCGGACCATACTGGCGAATTCTGGCGGCGACATCGCGTCCAGCTCACCACGCACCCACTCAGCCCACTTGCCTTTGCGGCGCGGCTTTTCAGCGATCAGTCGCGCAGCTTCACCCTTGGCCTTGCCCAGGTTGTTCTGCCACAGCTCGAACAGCCGGGCCTTTTCCGCCTCGATCTGCGCCCGTTCCTCGAAGCTCATGTTGGCCAGATTGAAAGTCATGAAGGTACCTGCCGGTTGAAAATGGCCGCTATCTTACACTCAGGCGGCGCACCATCGGCAAAGCCTTCGCAACTTTCCCGCCGCGCAGGCATCCATTGTTCTAACAATCCCATCGACGAGGACGTGTTCATGGCCCGGAAAAACGCCGCACTGGCAGACAGTGATCAGATCAAGGACCAGGTGTTCAGTGAACTGCAGGCATTGATCGAAGAATCGGAAAAACTGCTCAACGACAGCGCCGCACTGGTTGGCGAAGAAGCCGAGACACTGCGTGCCCAGGTCAGCCTGAAACTGCGCCAGGCTCGCCAGGCCGCCGGCCAGGTGCGCGCCAAGGCGCAACCGGTGGTGGACGCCACCCAGGACTACATCGGTGGCCATCCATGGCAGACCGTGGCAGTGTCTGCAGGCTTTGGCTTGGTGGTCGGCCTGCTGCTGGGGCGCCGCTACTGAGCGTCAGGCCGCTAGCGCCATCGGGATGCCGCTGTGAAAACGTAGCTCCTGGTCCGGTGACAGGATCAGTTCGGCTTCGGCTTCACGCACCAGGGTGACGCGGCGGGCAATATCCGCCTCGTCACCGTACTGCTGGGCCAGTTTCAGGTAACCCTGATAGTGGCGTGCTTCGCTTTTCAACAAGCCGTGATAGAAGGTGCCGAGCTCTTCATCGAGGTGCGGCACCAAGGCAGCAAAGCGTTCGCAACTACGGGCTTCGATGAATGCCCCGACCACCAGCGTATCCACCAGTTTCACCGGCTCGTGAGCGCGCACCAGACGGCGCAGGCCAGACGCATAGCGCCCTGCTGAAACCGGCCGCAATGGCACGCCACGACGCTTCATCAGCCGCAGTACCTGCTCGTGATGCACCAGCTCTTCGCGGGCCAGGCGCGACATCATGTTGATCAGGTCCAGGTGGGTGTTGTACTTGGCGATCAGGCTCAGGGCCGTGCTGGCCGCCTTGAACTCGCAATTCTTGTGATCGATCAGTAGGGTTTCCTGGTCGGCGAGTGCCGCTTCGATCCAGGCGTCTGGGGTCGGGCAGCCGAGAAAGGCATCGATTTCGGGGATCAGCGACATAAGCGAACAACCACACTGGACAGGCAAGACCGGCGATTATACCGAGGGCGGCGGGTATCACCAGTGACTATGCTTGATGTATATCAAACGGCGACGCGGGAAGCGCCGACTATAGTCAGGCATTGGTCGCAACCTTTGAACGGAGTTCACGCCCATGCAAGAGGTTCGCAGCATCCTCGTTGTCCTCGACCCCGAACATGCCCATAGCCGTGCACTGACCCGGGCCAAGCTGATTGCCAGCGTAACCGGTGCTCGCCTGCACCTGCTGATGTGTGACAAGAAGCATGACCACAGTGCGTTGCTCAGTTTGCTCAGCAGCCAATTGCATGATGCTGGCTATGACAATGTCAGCCATGAGCAGAACTGGCACGAGAACTTGCATGAATCGATCATCGCCGTGCAGCAGGCCGAGGGTTGCGAGCTGGTGATCAAAGAGCACCGGCCGGAAAGCCCGCTTAAGAAGGCCCTGCTGACGCCTACCGACTGGAAGCTGTTGCGCCAGTGCCCCTGTGCGGTACTGATGGTCAAGAGCGAACGACCCTGGACCGGTGGCGTGGTTCTGGCAGCGGTGGATGTCGGCAACCAGGACGAGGATCATCGTCGCCTGCATGCCAGCATTATCGACCACGGTTATGCGATTGCCGGGTTGGCCAAGGGCGACCTGCATGTCGTCAGTGCGCACCCCTCCCCCATGCTGTCGGCATCAGACCCGGTTTATCAGCTGAGTGAAACGATCGAGAAGCGCTATCGCGAGGCCTGCAGTGCGTTCCAGGCCGAATACGATATCAGTGAAGACCGCCTGCATGTCGCCGAAGGGCCAGCTGATGTGTTGATTCCCCATTTGCAGAAGCAGCTCGATGCCGTGGTCACGGTGATCGGCACTGTAGCCCGCACAGGGATTTCCGGGGCCCTCATCGGCAATACCGCAGAAGTAGTGCTCGATTCGCTGGAAAGCGATGTGCTGGTGCTCAAGAGCGAAGAAGCGACAGCACACCTGGCGGAACTGGCCCGGGGCTGAAAGTTTCCTGGGCCAG